>CAZRER010000042.1:6043-7215 GCA_964599525.1 uncultured Bdellovibrionales bacterium | reverse complement strand
AAAAAATAATTAATTATTTATATTATGAGTATATACCCAAAACTATATTTTGTCAAGTTTTATTTTTGGCTAATGTTACAGTGTTATATAACACTGTAATATTTGTAATTTTTTAGAATTATAAGATGGATCTTTGGCTAAATATATTTTAGGTGTGTATGGTGTGATCGTAGCTAACAAACCTGTATTTGATATAAATTTTTTATTTAATTTATTACGAACAATAAACGAGCAGTAAAGCCCAGATTTTGTTTGCTGGACTTGCCCATATCCTTTTTGAACTTGGGGATAGTAGTGAGTAATCACGATCATTTACTTGAAAAAAGCTGTGGGTTTGGTATAGTAAGGGAGTAGAGCTATTGGTTCACAATTTGGTTTATAGTTCATAGCTTGGTTCACGGTTCACGGTTCACGGTTCACAGTTTGTAGTTTATGGTTCACAGTTCACGGTTTGCAGTTCATAGTTCACGATTTATAGTTGTTAGTTTTGATGGTTTGTAGTTCATATATTTAGGAACATGTGAGCAGTAATTAGTAGTAAGTAATATGTAACATGTACTCGTTCTTAATGATATCAAACTGTTAATTACTTATTACTTATTAATTATTATCGATTACTAATTACTGATTATTGATTATTAAATTTTAAAACTTAAAAGAATGAAAATTGTTACAGATGAAAAAAGAATAGATGAGATATTGGGTAGAGGAGTTTTGAAGGAATTTTTGCCGACGAAAAAAGAATTTAAGGAGCGGTTAATGAGTGGAGAAAAAATGCGATTTTATATTGGAGCTGATCCGACGGCTAAAGCACTTCATCTTGGACATGCGCAGAATTTAATGCTTTTAGAGGATTTTAGAAAATTGGGACATGAAGTTATTTTTTTAATAGGAGATTTTACAGGAATGATTGGTGATCCGGGAGACAAGAGTTCGGCTAGAATAAAACAGACACCAGAAGAGGTGCAAGAAAATTTAAAGGGTTGGATAGAGCAGACAAAAAATATTTTGTCTTTTGATGATCAAGATAATCCAGTTTTAGTAAAATATAATTCGGAGTGGCTGGGAAAACTAAATTTTGCCGAGGTTTTGGAGTTGGCCAGTAATTTTACCGTTCAGCAAATGTTAGAGAGAGATATGTTTGAGAAAAGAATGGAGAAGGGAACACCAAT
>CAZRER010000042.1:3568-5943 GCA_964599525.1 uncultured Bdellovibrionales bacterium | reverse complement strand
GAAGAAGAGGCGAAAAAAGCGCAGGAGTATTTTGTAAATACTTTTAGTAAAAAGGAAATATCCTTAGATGATATGGAAGAGTTGGAAGTAGAAGTCGGTGAAAGATTGATTAATGTTTTGGTACGAGCCGGCTTGGCAGAAAGCAATGGTGAAGCCAAGCGAAAAATTAAACAAGGGGGGGTGAGTATTGACAACAACAAGGTTCTTGATGTACAATACATTATCCAACCTGAAAATGATAATAAAATTATCAAGGTAGGAAAAGTTCATTTTAGAAAAATCAAAATGTTTTAGGTTTTGATTTATAACATACAAAAAATCAGAGGAGGGAGTGCAATGGATCGTATACAACTAAGAAGTTTCGAAAAAAAGGTCTTGTTGTGGATAGCAACAAGCCAAATGTTTGGAAGCCCAGTACCGGAAAAAGGTATGTCGTGGGTAACAGTTGAAGGAAATTTTGGGATGACAATTTCCGCCCCCACATATGAGCGGAGTCTAAAATCCCTTGGGTTGGTAAGACTCGACAAAGGTTTTTGGGTCTTAACCAAAAAAGGGAGGGAAGTTGTTGCAGAATTATCGTTGAAATTACTTAATGATAATTTTGCATCATTCTTATGAAAAATCAGAGGAGTGGTTATGGCTTCAGGGAGAAAATGCTACCACCGTCGACCTGGTGGGAAGGTCCGTAGGCATGTGATCCATCGCTTGCGGATGTATGTTGATCCGCGAGTCAGAGGATATTCTGACAAGGTTGGTCGGAAGATTCTCTTGGCGCTTCAGCGCGCTGGGAGGAGAGAAAGTATGCCGAGTTTTTCAGTCTCCGCCGAAAACATTAAGAAAGGAGGCGGAAAAGAGGTTTGGTTCCATCGCTTCATCAAAAGAAACGACCTCTATGTCGTTTTTGGTGGAGACTGGTCTATTATGAATATTTTTCAGGAGGATAAAAAAGAATGATTGCGAAATTTTGCAAACATTCTTTTTCTTTTGACTTTTGGATGGTTTTTGGGTAGACTAAAAGTAAGGGAATATTATGGATTAAGTTATAAATATAGATTAATAAATAAAACAGTCTATAAACATGAGACAGAATTTAGAAGGTAATATGGATAATAGAATTGAAACAATAAATATTCCTAGTAAATTAGAAGAGTATTTAGATTATGGCCGTAATAACGGTGGGTGGAATGGAATGTTAGATCTGGATGAATTTCAAGAGGGGATTTATTTATTGGATAATACTTGGCGGGAATTAGGGAATAGGATTAAAATGGGTTTAGAAAATTCAAAAGATGTTAAAAGGCGGATACAAAAGATTAATGATGAATTTAACAGTTTGTATAAACAGGCGAATGGGATTAAGAAATTAATATTAGGTATCGGAGTGATGTTAGGTATTAAAAAGATAGATGCCGGAGTTATTTTAAGACGACTAGTAGATATAAAAAATCAACAACTAGCTGATGACTTAAGAGTTAAAGTAGAAATACTGGTAGGATTATTAAATGAATTTATAGTGGACTATGAAGAGTGGAAAATTTTTAAAGAAAACAATTTGGAGAAATTAAATGAAAATTGAAAAGCGATTGGTGAAAGTAAGTTAGTAAAAAGTGGGTTAAGAAGTAATTATCCATCGGCGAGTAGATTAAACAAAGGTACTAGTCATGATACTGGCTGGCGATGGAGAAATAAAAATCAATAAATCTATGAAACATAAAATTTTATTAGGATTAACAACAACAGAAGGTTCTGATTGGAGGGGAAAAATAAAAGAAATTAAAAAATATATTGAAGAGAATATTCTTAAGTGATAATTTAAATTTATGAAACAAAAAATTCAAAAAATTAAAGAGGGAGCGGAGAAAGAAATTGGGGGGTTGAAAGATGTATCGCAAGTACAAGACTTGCGGGTTAAATATTTAGGAAAGAAAAGTGAATTCAATCAAATTTTAAAAGGACTAAAAGATTTGTCGGTGGTAGATAAGAAAATAATTGGTCCTCTAGCTAATCAAACAAAAAATGAGATTAAAGAATTACTAGACAACAGAGAAGAGGAATTGGAAAGTCAAATTGATGCAGAAAAAGAATGGATTGATGTTACTACTCCAGGAAAGAAAATAAGAGTAGGACATCTACATCCTTTAACTTTAGTACAAAATCAGATTGAAGATATTTTTACCACCATGGGCTTTGAGATTGCTGATGGTCCCGAGGTGGAAACAGAATTTTTTAATTTTGACGCCATTAATATGCCCGATGATCATCCCGGTCGTGATATGCAAGATACTTTTTGGATTTCGCGAGAGGAAGGAAGAGAGAAGGGAATAGGGACGGTTCTGCGGACACAAACTTCAAGCGTACAGGTGCGGTATATGAAA
>CAZRER010000042.1:0-3468 GCA_964599525.1 uncultured Bdellovibrionales bacterium | reverse complement strand
TGTTCAACTTGTTCGCGAACCGGTTGGATAGAAGTTGGCGGAGCGGGAATGGTTCATCAAAATGTTTTTGAGGCGGCGGGGTATGAACGGAATAAATATCAAGGCTTTGCCTGGGGATTTGGTTTAGAGAGGTTAGCAATGATGAAGTATAAAATAAATGACATCAGGCTTTTCCATAGTGGAGATTTGAGATTTGTGGAACAGTTTTAGGGAAATTACGAAATTACGAATTTGTTATGAATTTACAAATGTGTATAGTTTTAAGTAAGGTGGTTGATGATTCTAAAGAACTGTTTCGCAGAAAAATGTTAGAATAAATTTCAGTATACTGCAAAAAAAATAGGAAATATCAAAAAATTTCAGTATATTGCAATTTTTTTAGTTTTGTGATATACTAATTATGTAAAAAACATCGAAGTAGTACTTCTATGTCGTGATTAATTAAAATTTATGCAAGAAATTTTTGAAATATTAAAAAAAGATAATTATTGGTTTAAAGACACTCAAAAAAGAGTAGGTTTTCGGCGTGATTTTTATTTGAAGAAAATTGAAACCACAATGGGAAATAAGCTCATCAAGGTTTTAGTTGGTCAAAGACGAGTGGGCAAGTCATTTTTATTAAGGCAAATCATTGAAAGATTACTTAATAGTGATGTAAAGGGAAAAAATATTTTTTATTTAAATAAAGAATTAATAGATTATGATGAAGTGCGTGATTATAAAGATTTAAATAAATTAATTAAGATTTATCTAAAAGAAATGAAACCGAAAGGAAAAGTCTATTATTTTTTAGATGAAGTACAAGAAATTGATGGTTGGCAAAAAATAGTAAATTCGCTGGCTCAAGATCATCGGCAGTCTAATGAAGTTTTTATTTCAGGTTCAAATTCTAAAATGCTTTCTGGTGAACTGGCTACGTATTTAACTGGTCGTTATATTTCTTTCGAGATTTTTCCCTTTTCTTATTCTGAATATTTAAAATATTTTCAACTTAAGAATACCAAAAAGAATTTAATAAATTTTATACAAAATACTGGATTGCCAGAAATATTATTAGTAGAAGATGAAGAATTTAAACGTAACTATTTACAATCTTTAAAAGATGCTATCCTTTTGAAGGATATAGCTGGGCGTTATCAGATAAGACATGTTAAGATATTAGAAAGAATCATGGATTATATCTCTGATAATATAGGAAATATTTTTTCGGTTGATAAAGTGTCTAATTTTTTACGAACAAAAAAGTATAAAATTTCTAATAATACTATCTCTAGTTATTTAAAATATTTGTCTGAAACATTTTTAATTTATGAGATTCAGAGATATGATTTAAAAGGTAAAAATATTTTGGATAGTGGTAAAAAATATTATTTAAATGATTTAGCTTTTCGTAATTTCATCTTTTCTAAATTTGATGCTGGGCTAGGAAAACACTTAGAGAACATAGTCTTTTTGAGCTTAAGAAGGGGTGGTTGGAAAGTCAACGTTGGAAAATTTGATAATTTGGAAATTGATTTTGTGGCCGAGAAGGCTGGGGAGGTTAAATATATCCAAGTTGCTTATTCTGTGGCTGATGAAAAAGTAGCTGAACGAGAGTTCGGTAATTTGGAAAAAATAAAAGACGATTACGAGAAAATTGTTCTTAGTTTGGATGATGTTTCTTTTGGAAATAGAAATGGAATTAAACATTTAGAAATTTGGAAATGGTTGGCTAGAAAAATATAGATCTGTAATTATGATGAAGTACAAAATAAACGACATTAGACTTTTTCATAGTGGGGATTTGAGATTTGTGGAACAGTTTTAGGGGGACTATGAAATTATGAATTTGTTATGAGTTTATAAACATAAGAAATATTTTAGTTGTATAATTAAAGAATAGGTTAATGAATCGTTTAATAAAAATATGTTACTAGAAGTAGAAAAATTAAATGTTAGTTTGGGTGGAAATCGGATTATTAAAAATCTTTCTTTTGGTGTGAAGAAAGGAGAAATTTTGACTATTTTAGGGCCAAACGGGGCTGGAAAAAGTGTTTTGGTAAAAACTCTTTTGGGGCTTATTCCTTACGAGGGTAAAATAAAATGGGAAGGGAAAATGAAAATAGGTTATTTGCCTCAGGGATTAAACCAATTAAAAATGCAGAAGTCTCCTCTAACTGTGCAAGAATTTTTTGAACTTAAAAATCTTTCCGTGAAATTATCGGAAATAAAAATTTTTTTGGAATTAGTCGGCTTAGAGACTGATGTTCTCTCTCAAAAAGCAGGTACTTTATCTGGTGGACAATTTCAGCGAATGCTTTTAGCTTGGGTTTTGGTATCCAAACCAGATATTATTTTTCTTGATGAGCCAACAACGGGTGTGGATATTGCTGGAGATAAAACTATCTACTCTTTACTTTATGAAATTAAGCAAAAACAAAATATTACTATTTTTCTTATTACCCATGATTTGAATATCGTTTATAAACATTCAGATAATGTTTTGTGTTTGAGTCGACGAGGGCATACTTGTTTTGGTCCACCAAAAGAGATGCTGGATAAAAAAGCACTAGAACAAATTTTTGGAATGGAAATAAAATATTATGAACATCATTAATACAACAACAATGCAAATAATTTTAAGTTTAATTAGTGGAATTTTTATTGGCGGGATATCTGCTTATTTAGGGACATTAATGCTCTCTAAAAAAATGACTGTGGTTGCTGGTCCTTTGGCGCACTTAGCTTTTCCGGGTGTGGCTATAGCTTTAGTTTTTGGGCTTAGTATTTCTACTGGAGTATTTCCTTTCGTCGTACTGGGAACTATTTTAATTTGGTATTTAGAAAAGAAGACAAAATTGCCTTTGGAAAATTTATCAGCCATTATTTTTGCTCTCGGGGTTGGAATAGGATTATTATTTTTGCCGATTGACAAGGCAGAGGAAGCATTAGTTGGTAGTATTATTTCAATTACGCCAGGGGAAACATTTTTTGTGATTATTTTAAGTATCATAATTTTTCTAGTAACCAGATATATTTATAAAAAAGTAATTTTGATAAATATTGATGAAGATTTGGCTAAAATTGAAGGAGTTAAGGTTAGCAAATATAATTTGATTTATTTATTAAGTGTTGCCGCAGTTGTTTCTTTAGGTGTTTATTTGGTGGGAGCATTGATTACCGTGGCTCTCATTGCTCTACCACCAGCTTCAGCAAAAAATATTAGTAGTAGTTTTCGTTCTTATAAAATGTGGGCGATAATATTTGGAATGATATCAGCTATGGGAGGTATTCTTATCGCTCGTTGGTTAGAAGCGCCAATTGGTCCAGTTGTTGTTTTGACTGGGGTGGCTATATTTTTATTGACAATGATTTTTAAAAGTAGGGCTTGAGACTTTTAGATAAATTTTCATTTTAGCACAAATAATAAAATTAGTAATCGACCACCGGCCCTGCCGGTGGCTTTGGGTTTGCCGGCTTAATCGCCGG
>CAZRER010000041.1:0-7244 GCA_964599525.1 uncultured Bdellovibrionales bacterium | reverse complement strand
AGGGTGCTAAGCAGGTGCTGCATGGTTGTCGTCAGCTCGTGCCGTAAGGTGTTCCATTAAGTTGGGTAACGAGCGCAACCCCTACTGTGTGTTACAAGTGTCACACGGAACTGCCCAGCACAGAGAGCACTTCGTGCCTCGTGCTTGAATTTAAAATTTAAAATGTAAAATTTAAATTGAATTTAAAATGACAAAATGATTAAATGTTAAAACATAACAAGAATAGTTCGTTATTTAAAACATTGAAAATTAAAACATTTAAAATTGATTGAAAATTGAAAATTGAAAATTGAAAATTTGAGAACGATGCGAAGCGAATTCTGTGCTGGGAGGAAGGTGGGGATGACGTCAAATCAGCATGGCCCTTGATGCCCTGGGCGACACACGTGCTACAATGGCCGGTACAACGGGTTGCGAAATCGCAAGATGGAGCTAATCCTTTAAAGCCGGTCCCAGTTCGGATTGGAGTCTGCAACTCGACTCCATGAAGTTGGAATCGCTAGTAATGGCGCATCAGCCACGGCGCCGTGAATACGTTCCCGGATCTTGTACTCACCGCCCGTCACGTCAAGGGAGCCGGTGGTACCCGAAGCCTCCTCATTAAGAGGGGACCACGGTAAAATCGGTAACAGGGACGAAGTCGTAACAAGGCATCCGTAGCGGAAGCTGTGGATGGATCACCTCCTTTCTAGGGAGATAAGGTGTACAAGGTTGGTAGTTCACTATTAACCTGCTGGAATAATTTTTCGAAATTATTCCATAACCTATTCGGTTGATATGTTATCCGGTGAAAATTTTCTTTAGAAAATTTTCATACACATATGAAACTCGGTGACGAGTTTCAAAAAATCCTAATAGCTATTTATAGCAACAAGGTAACAAGGATTTATTTGGCTAACCACAAAAGTTTGTGATAAGTATATGGTAAAAATAAACAATTTATTAGAAAAACATACTTCACAGTTTTAAAATTATGTACAATTCAACCACCAAAACAATAAACAGTTGGCATCGCCGACCTTTTTAGGAAGAGGTTGGTTATTTTTGGTTATTAAATTGTACAAAATACAATAAATAAAGATAACAAATATTCAACCCCTTCCCAAAAGGGTTTTTTTGTATTTAAAATCTTGGATTGTTCATTTACACTGGTTATATTTTATGGGTTGGAAAAAATAGCCAATTTACAAACATTATAAAGGAGAATAATTATGAGGGCAGTAAAGGTTGGAGGTAGAATAAAAGTGGCAGCTATTGGATTGGATGGTTTTTACGAGGCGTATCCAGACAATTTAATAGAAAGTGAATTTAGGAAAAAGCGTCAAAAACCATTGTCAGATATGCTTAAAGCATTCTTTCCTAGTGATAGGATACGAATGAAAAAATTGTTAAGAGGAATCGGTTTTTATCGTCCATTTCTTAAAACAGATCAGGGTATGGGAGGTAATTTTCTGCCATTTTTAATAGACGATAATATCAAAGAGAGTAATCTTGATAAGAGATTAATAGAAATGGAAGAATATTTAGCCTTTCCAGAACCATGGAGTAAGCAGGCTACAAAGGTTGCCTGTAAAGTGCAGGAAGAATTTTATAATGGTAATTTCAGGAATGTTTTTCGGATATTGAATGAGATGGAAACAAGAGTTGCAGATAAAGGTAGAACACCATTCTTTTTCGTCCGTCCAGCAAAAACAGATACCCCAATCATTTTCGGTGAAGATGTCTTACTAAAGGTTGAAAGTGCTGTCATCAATCTTCTAGAGAGCATTGTGTCTGAGGCAAAAGATTTAGAATTGAGTCAAACAGGAAATTTTCATGATTCAAACATAATCTATTGTCAGCCAGATATATACATTTCTATGACTGGCAAAATAATAGTGGAAAAAATAAATTTGCCTGATGTGGGTATGTTTATGAGTGAATTACATAATCCTTATTCCACTATTTTACCGCAAGTAAAAAGGATTATATCTAGATTAAGTAACTCCGTGATGGATGCTTTTGAAAGTAAGATAACAAATAGAGAGAAAATCTTTATTCTTACTAGAAGTGAAGTGGTAAATAATCAAGAGGATTTATTGGAGCTTGGAGAAATTAAAGAATTTAAAAAACAGTTAATGAACAGGGGGTATCAAGTAACTGTTTTAGGAGTTGATAATATTTCTCACATTCCCGATGGATCAATCGTCGTATTAATGAATATTGATTATACCAATCCATCAACTAGGGATTTGATAAGCAGACATTCTAGAAATGAAATAGAATGTTATCCAAATCCATTTGTTCAAATGGTGGCTAAACACACAACTGGTCTTAAAAAGATGGTCATTCCTGAAAAATTTCAGGATGATTTCTTAAGACTTATTGGTAGTCAGACAAAACATCTCAAGGGACAAAAAGATGTAAGGGACAGGATAAATAAAATTCTTTGTCAATATGAAATAAAAAGTGATATATTACACATTGATACAGGAAATGAAATAATTCCTGTTTTCCGACCACTGTTGCACTCTTGGCGGCAAGTTAGTTTGAGGGTAAAAAAATATGGTCATTCAAATATTTCCATCATAGAATTACCCACGTTCGCTTCCCTGCTTTCCAGCTCGACGGGAGATAGACTAAGCGTTTTCAGGTTTATGTTTGTAAATAAATAATGGGAAAGTTCGATTATTCGAAAATCATCCCAAATAATATAATCTTACTGTGATATAAACTTTATATCACAGTAAGATTCCAAATTACAATATGAAGATAATTAAAAAAGAAAAAATTTTACAAGAAGTTATTAGCTATATTCAAAAAGCAAAAAAGGAAATTTGTATGACAATGAAATTTGATGATGATGTCATTATTATTCCTCAAGTATATTTTGATATTTTAGATCAAAAATTATTGGAGGGGGTAAAAATTAAACGCCTATGTTTTGGTGGCGTTAAGGAATTTGGACGATTCACTAATGAAAAAATTCCCCACGGTGAATATGTATGTAAATTAACAAAATCTAAAGAATATAAGAGAATGATTATAATTGATAAAAAATATTTATTTTACAAAAGTAAACAAGCATTTGTATTTTCTGATAACAAACAGCGCATTGAAGAATATTCACAATATTTTATTTCAAAATGGAATATTTAATTTTTTAAATAGCATGCAGTGTTTTTTAAAAATATATTAAAACAATGAAGCAGTCAACAAAAAACAATATGATTATATTTGACATGGATGGTACTTTGTATACTTTCAACGGAGTCTCTTTTTCAAATTCTGGGCTAAAGCAAAAGATATTTTAAACAATTCCATTAAGTTTATCCAAAAAAATAAACAAAACTAATCAGGAGGCGGTTAGTATTTTAGAAAGCTTAGAAAAAAATATGGAGAAAATATTAGCATTACCCATGTTAAACGAGCAATAAAATTAATTAATAACTAAAGAATATGAATACTTACTTAAAGAAGCAAAAAATTATCATTGATACTGATCCTGGACACGATGATGCTTTAGCCATAATCTTAGCTGAAAAATCAAAAATATTTAATATTATGGCGATAACGACTGTTGCTGGCAATAGCACGATTCAGAACACGACAAATAATGCCAGATTTATTCTTGATCTAATCGATAGTGATACAAAATTATATAGCGGAGCGAAAAAACCATTAAAACAAGAATTAATTCAAGCAGTTGTGCACGGTGATAGCGGTCTTGATGGTGTTAAAATAGCCAAACAAGAAAAATTAACCAACGAGGCGACAAATAAAATTATTCAAATCATTAAAATAATCCTAAAGAGGTAACAATTCTGGCTTTAGGACCGCTTACGAATATCGCCCAAGCGTTTACAAAGGAGCCTTCAATTATACCATTGATCAAGGAGGTTGTTATAATGGGTGGAGCGATTAATGTCCCAGGTAATAAAAATAGAGTAGCTGAATTCAATCTTTTTGTTGATCCAGAGGCGGCAGATATCGTTTTTAAGACAAATATTAAAAAAGTGTTAGTACCTTTAGATCTATGCAACAGCGTTTTCTTTTCACTAAAAGATTTTGAGAAATTAAAAGGCACATCTTTATACCAGCCAGTGTACTCAATGATGGCAAAATATATTAAAGGTATTTATACTTTCGAAAGGACAAAAGGAGCTATCATGTATGACCCCGTAGCTGCCTATTTTTTAATTAATCCTTTGGCCTTTACAATAACAGAAATGGATGTTCAAATAGAAACACAGGGTAATCTAACACGAGGAATGACGGTTGCTGAGCAAAGGTTGTGGGGAGACAAAAAAATGAATGTATTAGTAACACAAAGTCTGGATAAAAATCAATTCAAAAAAGATTTTTTTGAAATATTTAGCGACAAGTTTAACAAATAATTAATTCAAAAATATGACAAACAACACATTACCAGAAGGGATATTCATTAAAAAGGGAAAAGTCAAAGGTAAAACTGTAGCAATTTTTGGGGGAATACACGGTAACGAAAAGGTCGGGGTTAAAATGATTGATATTTTGCGAAAAGAATTAGAAGTTCAAGCCGGAACAGTCTATTTAGTTTATGGCAACCCGAAAGCAATCAAGCAAAACAAAAGATTTATTGAAAAGAATTTAAATCGTTGTTTTAAAAAAGGAAATAAGGGAGAAACTTTAGAGGATAAAAGAGCGATGGAATTGATGAAAATTTTAGATGAATGTGATGCCCTGTTGGACTTACACGCTTTTCCTAATTCACAAGGAGAACCTTTCGCAATTTGTGAACAGGAAGCTTTTGACATTGCAGAAAAATTTAATGTACCCGTGATTTCCTCTGGCTGGGGAAAAACAGAGCCAGGAGCAACTGAGGGTTATATGTATAACAACGGTAAAATAGGTATTGGTATAGAGTGTGGTTCTGATCGGGTGGGAAACAGAACTGAATCTTTAGAGCGAGCTAAATTTGTTACAGATATTTTCCTAAAATATTTTGGATGCATTAATGGAAAAATGATTATAGATAATGCTTCTAAAAAATATGTAAAAGTTTTTAAGGCGATTATTAGAAAAAGCAAAAATTTTAAATTTTCCAGAAATTATAAAAATTTTGATAGTCTAAAAGAGGGAGAAATTTTCGCCATCGAAAATCGTAAAAAATTTATTGCCAAAAAAGATGAGTGCATAGTTTTACCAACCCCCAACGAACCAATCGGCGGAGAGATTTGTATTTTAGGTAGAGAAATTAAATCAAGTAAGAAATAAATATTTTGTAACGAGCAAGGCTTGTTACAAAATAGAAGTATTAAAGAATATTAGATATGAGCAAATTTAAATTTAAAAAAATAAATAGCCATCATAGCCAACTCTTTTGGGAAGAGGCTGGTTGTGTTTGGCTGGGATATGCTTTTTGTGAATAATAATTTGTAAGTATGTCCGCTAAAGAAAATCACCCCCTTTTCAAAAGAAAAGGGGGTGATTTTTGTCTACCTGTATAGAATCTTAAAATAGTTTCACAAAATGACAAATGTTTTTTACATTTTTGGGAGGAAGTTATGAAAAAGGTCGATACAACCATGAAAAAGGTCGTGGCAACGAGTAGTGTTTTCGTGTTAGATCCATTTAAAGGAAAAGACGCTGTTAACAATATTGCGCAAGTATATCAAAAGGCATTTGGTAACAAGCCTTGGAATGAAGGTTATGTTTGTCCAATCTGCAAGACTGTTTTTGCTGACGAGTTTAGCTCGTGGGGGTATTGTCAACAATGTTCCCACAAAGATGGTCGGTTGGTAGGAATCGTTAGATGTTGGCCAATTGATAAAGTCATAACTGATTTTTATCGAGAAATGACTAAGTCAAATGCACTGTGCTTAGTAATGAAAGATGGTGAAACTATCATAGCTTTCGCCTGGGGCTACAGTATACAAGTGAATACATTTCTGGATAAATATTTAGAAGCGCCAAATTTGCACAGCAAATTAATGAGTAGGGAATTTCTTTATTTAGACGAGTGTGCCGTCACTCCTAAATGGCAAGGGCAGGGCTGTGGAAAAGCATTACTTAAAAGTTTTGTCGAAAAGGCCAAGGAAGAAAAGAAAAGTGTATTGCTTCGTACTATGGAAAATTCCGTGATGCACAAACTTGCTGAAAAATTTGGCGGAAAAGTTATTCAAAAAATTTCTCGTCAAAGAGTGATAATAACAATTATCATTTAAAATTTGACATTAAGACATTTATTTAAATTTAAATAAGTGTCTTTTTCATTTGGATTTTTTAAAAGGGGCACATAATTAGATTTTTCTCTTTTAATATGATATAATTAAAATAAATTAAAATTTATCTCAAAATTATTTAAAATAAATATAAAAAATGATTGGATATAAAACAGTTTTAATAGCTGCATCGATAGGAGTTATTCCAGCGCTGGGAGGTGCTTGGTGGTTGTTAAAGAGTGGAAACAAAAAGGGAATAGGGAGGAGACTTCTATTGACAGTATTTTTTTGGGGAGTTTTGACAGCTATTCCTGCTAGTATATTTCAAATTATAAATATAGAAGCCGAAGGGGGAAATAGATTCGTAGTATTTTTTCAAAACCTAGGTATTTTCAGCAATAGTTATTTTATGGCTCAAACAGTAGCACCTCTATTATTTGTAGCAATTGTTGAGGAGTCTTCAAAAGGATTGGGAGTAATTTTATCTTTACGGTCATTCGCCAAATCAAAAAGAGCCAGTTTATTAAAAATTAATCCCGGATTATTGGCCGGTGTTTTAGTTGGGCTAGCCTTCGGTGTTGTTGAAAATGGAGTTTATTTTGCTAATAATTTTGAAGTGCAAGCTAGCGATAATATGGCTCAAATTATCATCTTGAGATTTCTATTATCAACGTCAGCACACATTATTTACACAGGTCTATTTGGTACATTTTTAGTAGAAGGAATTATTGCTAAAAAGTTTTTAGTAAAATTATTTAAAATTTCTTTAGCCATCATGATACCAGTAGGAATTCATACAGGATTTAATATTCTGGTAAGTGGGCAATATGGAGTATTATCTGTGCCATTAATAGTGGTCGGATTGGGAACTTTAATTTTTAAAGCTTTTTGGCAATCAGAATAATAATTTATGAAGATTATTCAACTACCTAAATTACAATACAAGACAAAAAATAGCTTAATAGCCATAGTCACCGGAGGTGGAATTTCAATTTTAGTTATTTTTAAATCAGCAGACACCTTTTGTGCCGCACAAGAGATAAAGTCAGGGTAATCATCTTG
>CAZRER010000040.1:0-7270 GCA_964599525.1 uncultured Bdellovibrionales bacterium | reverse complement strand
TATTAAATTTCTTCTAGTCTTTGACTGGTCAGCCTTGGGTTGATTATTCATAATATTTTTAATTAGCAATTAAATTATTTAAATTCTTAAGTGTTAAAACGCTAAAATGATAATGTGTTAATGCTTTAAATCAACACACAAATTATACTTTAATATCCTACACTTTTTACATTTTGTAAATAAAAACTCAATCAAAATTTTGTTTTCAAATTATCTTTAATTTTAACTCAAAAACAAAAGTTTGACTAATTTTTAACCTTAATTCTAAAATCCCTGTGATTAGGAATTTCATTTTCTGTCCAAACTACACTTCCATGCCAATGACCGGAACTTTTCTTTCCGATTTTGACATATTTCAGACCGACATCATGATCATAGCCTGACCAAGGATTAGAACTTCCTGGATCATCATCATAATCGAATCCAAATAATCACATGCATCAGCAAAAAAGCAGGCTATAGCCCCGCTTTTTTAAATCTCTAAATTCTTAAATTCTCAAATTCCTAAATTCTTAAATTCCTAAATTCGTAAATTCCTAAATTCGTAAATTCGTAAAATTATATCATTTCACTGGTTATTGTTTTTGCTTTTAGCAACTTATCTGGTGTTCCCTCAAAAATTACCTCTCCACCTTTTCGACCTCCGCCGGGACCAAGCTCAATTACCCAATCACTTTCACAAATTACATCTGAATTATGCTCCACCACAATAATTGAATTTCCTTTTTCTACCAATTTTTTCAACATTGTCAAAAGCCTTTCAATATCACCAAAATGCAATCCCACCGTGGGCTCATCTAAAATATATAAAGCCCCTTGATTGGATTGACGAATTAATTCTGTGGCTAATTTTACCCGTTGAGCTTCACCACCAGAAAGTTCTGTAGCGTTTTGACCCAATTTTAAATATCCCAGTCCAACATCTTTCAAAACCTGCAGTTTTCTAGTGATTACTTTATCCGAATTAAAAAAGTGATAGGCGTATTCAACGCTCATATTTAAAACGTCCACAATGGACACTCCATGATATTCTATTTCCCTTACTTTTTTATTATACCTTGTTCCCTCACAATGCGGACACTCTGTATAAACGCCTCCCAATAAATGCATCTCTACTTTTTGCACCCCATCACCCTGACAATATTCACATCGCCCGCCCTTCATATTAAAAGAAAAATATCCTTCGCTCAAATTATTTTTCCGAGCCATTTCTGTTTTAGCAAACACACTTCTAATATGACTAAAAATTCCTGTATAGGTGGCAGCATTAGAACGGGGTGATCGACCAATTGGTGATTGATTAACAATCACGACTTTCGCTAGTTTATGAGCACCGACAATGTTTTTATGTTTGCCTGGTTCTTCTAAATTTCCATTAATTTTTCGCTTAAGTCCTTTAGCTAAAATATCTATAATTAAAGAACTCTTTCCACCACCAGAAACACCTGTCACAGTCACCAGTTTTTTAAGCGGTATTTCCACATCAATATTTTTTAAATTATGTTCCTGGGCTCCCCGTATAATTAATTTATTATTTTTACTAAATTTATTTTGTTTGCTTTTTGGCACTTTACATTTCTTCTCGGAAAATAAATACTTAGCTGTTTCTGTTTTACTTTTTTTAAGTTCATTAAGTGTCCCTGCAAACACAACCTCACCACCAGCATTACCAGCCCCAGGACCAATGTCTATGATATAATCTGCTTTTTTAATAATATCCCGATCATGTTCAACAACTATAATGGTATTTTCCCTCTCACATATTTCTCTCAAGACACCAATTAAGTTTTTGATATCTTTACTATGTAGTCCCACAGATGGTTCATCTAAAACATAGACCAGATTTGACAATCCATTCTGTAATTGAGTGGACAACCTTAACCTCTGAAATTCTCCACCAGATAAAGTGTTTATCGCTCTATTCAAATTCAAATAATCTACTCCAACATTTTGAATTGGCTGTATTCTAAAAAGTATTTCTTCAACTAATCTTTTGGCAACAATTATTTTTTCTGGGCTATCTACATCTTTATATTTACTTTTTTGAATATTACTAAAAAATTCTACCAACTCTTCAATTTCCATAAACATCAATTGGTCAATAGTTTTATTAAAAACTTTGACTGCTAGAAAATCTGGTTTCAATCTTTTACCTTCACATTTTGGACATGTCTTTTTAGTTAAATATCTTTCTAATTCACCAGATGAACCTTGCTTACTATTATATTTATCTTCCAATTCTCTAGCTACCCCTTTAAATTTAATTTTTTTTATTTCATTGCCTTCTACTATTTCCAATTCTTTATCATCTCCAAAAATAATTTTATCCAATACTTTCTTTGGAATCTTAGAAAGTGGTTCATCCAAAGTAAATTTATACCTTTTGGCTAAAGAAAGTAAAATTGATTTTCTTCGTCCACCTTCTCCAGCATTTCCAAATCTATTCCAAGGAGCAATACCTCCTTCATTCAAGGATAACTTTTTATTGGTAACAATTTTGTTTATATCCGCCTGAAAAACTTCACCTAACCCACTACATTTATCACAAGCTCCTTCTGGCGAATTAAAAGAAAAATTCTTCACTGTTAATTTTTGCAACTCAAAACCACACTGACCACAATGATAACTTTTGTTATAATAAAAGTCTTTTTCACCTTCCACAGAGACGATAGCATCCTGTGCAGACATTTTTTCAGCTACTTGTAATGAATCTGCAATTCTTTCCTTGTCAAATCTATTTTTATCAACATTTATTCTGTCCACTACAACATCAATTTGCTTTTGCGAAAGATTTTCTTTCTCCAGCAGTGTTTTTACGTGAGAAATTTTACCATTCATCCTAACTTTAGAAAAACCTTGATTACTAATATTTTTTAATTGTTTATACGCATCGCCTGTCATTTCCCAAGGAGCTAAAATATATACTTCTGTATTTTTTGGTAACTCTTTAATAAATTGCAACATTTCTCTATCATCTTTCTTTTCTAAAGAAACTTTACAATTTGGACAATAAACTTTCCCAAGCTCAGCATATAAAATTCTAAAAAAATCATAAACTCCCAAAACTGTTCCCACTGTCGAACGCGGATTTTTTGTATCTCTTTTTTGATCAATAGCAATAGTTGGCGCTAAATTTTCTATTAAATCAACTTCCGGTTTTTTTACATCATTTAGAAAAAATCTAGCTTGAGCTGAAAGATTTTCCACATAACGACGATACCCTTCGGAATAAATTATATCAAAAGCCAAAGATGATTTTCCGCTACCAGACAACCCAGTAATCACCACCAATTTATTTTTAGGTATTTCAACGTTGATATTTTTCAAATTATTCTGCCTCGCTCCCTTTACAATAATTTTATCTTTTTGATTTATCATTGATTTATCTTTTTATAAAACTAAATTATACTCGTTCATAACACCACCAAAAAACTATTTACAAAATTATATTTTAGCTAGATACTTATATTGGAATTATTTTAAATCACGCCAAAAGATTATCTATATTAAATTGTCTATATTATTTAACTAAATTTTGCAACTCTTAAAATGCTACCACACTTTTAAAGAGATAGCAAGGGAAAAAATGATAATCCCTCACGCATCTAAACAAATCCTTTAAATAATCCGTTCGCTAAGGGACCGGACTTATCACTTCGCTAGCCATGAAATTTATCTAAAAAAGTTACATCTTGTCCCTAAATAATATTTTCAGAAACTATCAACATTTTTACCGGCTGAAATCACGTGATTTCAGCCGGTTAACTAGCCGAAATCACGCAGATTTAGTTGACAAATCTTTTGTTATATTTAGGTTAGGTGGCTTCAATAGAAATTTACGAAAAGAAGTTTCTAAAAAAGATAAAATTTATTTTTATGATTTAGGAATAAGAAATATAATTATTAATAATTTAAACACATTAGATACCAGAAATGATGTTGGCCAACTTTGGGAGAATTTTCTACTGATTGAAAGGAAAAAATATTTAGATTATACGAATAAACTTGCTTCACAATATTTTTGGAGAACTACTACTGGTGCTGAATTAGACTATGTGGAAGAGCGAGAAGGCAAACTTTACGGCTATGAATTTAAAGCCGGACATAAATTTGCAAAACTACCAAAGTCTTGGTCAGAACACTACGAGGGGGCAGAAAGTAAAATAATTAACAGAGAAAATTATTTAGAATTTATAAGTTAAAGAATATTTACTAAAATTAACACTCTACCCAAACAAAATTCCAAATAAAAAAACACCTAAGCTAAACACTTGGATGTTTTTATTTTTCTTGCTCCCGGGGTCGGATTCGAACCGACGACCAATTGGTTAACAGCCAACTGCGCTACCACTGCGCCACCCGGGAATATATTAGTATATATCAAAACTAAACTTACTTTATTTAGTATAGTCACTTTTAATAATTAGTCAAGATATAAATATATTTATATAATTGATTTCAATCTCCCTTACAAACTAAAAACTTCGAGGCCAAGCCTCGAAGTTTTTTTTAATGCTACCCCTTCCTTGGTTAAAATAAATTACCCAGGGATTGCGGCAGTAATGGTTTCAAATACACTAGAAATTTTACCTCCCAATGCTGTAACGGCGGCAATAACTACAACAGTAACTAATGCCAAGATCAAAGCGTACTCAGCCATAGACTGACCACCATTGTCTTTGATAAACTTTTTGATAGCTGCTAACATACTATTTTAATGTTAATTAATTAACTTTAGCCCAATAGGACTTGTTTAAAATTTTAATTCAATTAAAATTTTAAACAAATTCTATTTAAAGAACCACCCTGCCTTTTTTAAACAACCGTTTGTTTATATTATCTGTCATCAATTCAATTATATAATAAGCTTCTTTATAATAACGTCCAATCTTACCTGGTTTTAATTCACTAACAAAATCTATTACTTGTCCTTCCCTGTTCAGCACCGCTATATCTACTGGAAATTTCATTCCAATGGTATGTATTTGCTTGCATTTTGTTAAAATGATTCCTTGATTCTCTTTTAAATATTGTACTCCCAACAATCCTCTAAGTTTTTGCAAAAACGAACTTTTTACTTTTAATTCAAAGCTATACTTATCATTAAAAATTACTTTTTTAACTTGAGACATAATATTATTTACTAATTTTATAATTTATTAAATTTTATAAACCATCCCTACTAAACTAACTTAACAATATATACTAGCACACTTTAATATTTTTGTCAATATCACATATCTATTTATTTGTCATATTAAAAATCCTTGTATTATTATCTAAAATAGTGTTATTATTAAGTGAGACTATTTACTAATTATAAATAAACCTTTTCCTAAATATTATGCCCACAAAAATTAAAACCATTATTATTCTTGGTCCAACCTCTTCTGGAAAATCAGACCTAGCTGTCAAATTAGCCGAAAAATTAAAAAAACAAACCGGCAAAGAAAGTGAAATTATTTCAGTTGATTCTAGGCAAATTTATAAAGATATGGATTTGGGAACCGGTAAGGTTGAGGGGGTATGGAAATACCAAGGCAAGACCTCGGTATTTACCTATAAAAATATTCCTCATCATTTAATTGATTTTATAGACCCACGAAGTCACTCTCAAAAATCTACAGAGTTAGGTAGAGGCAATGCCTCTACCTATACTACTTATACTGTGATAAATTTTCGTGAGGATGCTTTGCGTTTAATTAAAGAAATTTCTTCTCGTGGCAATGTTCCTATTTTATGTGGTGGTACTGGTTTTTGGATTTCTGCTGTGGTAGATAACAATGTTTTTCCAGAAGTAAAACCTAATGAAAAATTAAGAAAAAAATTAAATTCCAAAACGGCTGAGGAGTTATTTTTAATATTGAAAGAGAAAGATCCAACCAGGGCTAAAAATATTGATCCGCAAAATAAATACCGTTTAATTAGAGCTTTGGAAATTTGCGAAAAATTAGGAAAAGTCCCCACCAGCAAATCAAATCCACCAAAAAATATTGACTTTCTGCAAATTGGACTGGACTATCCAGTAGAAAAGTTGGCAAAGAAAATAAAAAAACGACTAGCTAGTCGTTGGACCGATGGGATGATTGAAGAGATAAAAAATTTAAAGAAAAAATACAAAATGGGTTGGAAAGAAATTGAAGCTTTTGGATTGGCTTATTATTGGATTCCTCGCTACTTACAAGGGAAGTTGGAAGATAATCAAGGTAATCTAATTACAGACTCAAAAAGGGCTAAAAATGAGCTTCTGGAGCGTGTTTATTTTGCTGAGAAGAATTATGCTAAACGACAACGGACTTGGTTTAAACGCGACAAAAGAATTATTTGGACTACCAATTTTAAGGAAATTTTAAAATTGTCAAAAAAGTTTTTATATTTTTAAGATACGATCGTATCTTAAAAATATCTATTTCGCTCGAAATATTATTCAAAATTTCCAACTTTTGCGAAGTCTGAGCTCGAAGAATTAAACGAGAGTCGGATCTCAATAAGCAGACAACAATATAACAATTCATTTACACCTGCTTATGCAAAACTGAAGAAATAAAAGTTTGATAAGGTATACCTTCTTGTACGGCAGCAGCTTTAATCCTTAATAAAGTTCTTTCAGGTATACGGATACTAATGGTTTTAGTTTTGGCAAAAGTATTTCTAGCGACTCTCTGTAGTTCCTGTAATTCATCTTTTTGTATACCAACAGAAACAATTTCATCATTTTCAATCGCTTTTAAAATATCTTTTTCTTCTTTATTTAATTTTAAATTATTTTTAGACATAAGTTTAATTATAAACAAATTTAGCAAATTTACTTTCAAGACAAAACTTCGACGATATGTATCGTCGACGTTTTGTCTTTTTTTGTTTGTTTTATTTAGATTTATGCGTTAGACGTCACAGACTCCTTATTTCTCCTCTTCTACTATAAACCACTCTACTTCCAGGTCTTTATCTAACGCTTCGTTGATCTCAATGGTAAACCCTTCTCCGGCTTCTATTTCTGTTAGACCAACAGTTACTGCTCTGTGAGGAGTTAAAATAATGTGAGAATTTTCTGTAATAATATCAGTTGCTACTTTCACGCTAGTTTTACCCTTTTTTATTTTAGCCGTACCAATACTATCACTTCCCATGGTAATTTTATCAGACACCATCTCATCAGTTGTCATTTTATTAGCGCTAATTTCCTTTGTAGTTATGTCTTCTGTCACCACTTTCTCCGCCTCCAATTCCTTAACTACCAAAACTCCATCCAAAGTAAATTTAACATCTT
>CAZRER010000039.1:0-7343 GCA_964599525.1 uncultured Bdellovibrionales bacterium | reverse complement strand
TGGTAGAATTTTAATAGGTTTAATTTTAGTCATAGTATTAATTTAATTATAGATAGATTATAAACATCGGAGGGGATGTAAAGATTAAAATATTTGTAGATTTGTAGTTAATTCGTAAATTCGTAGGAGCATGGACATCAAAGAAATTAAAATTAAAGGAAGAAAATATAAATTACCGATATTTTTACCGGATGCGACCTTAGGTATTGTGCGGGGACTAAGTAACGAGGATTTAAAAAATATTGGGACTCGAGGAGTAGTCGTAAACACTTATCACTTAAATGACACGCCCGGAATAGATATTTTAAAAAAATATAATAATACCAAGGCAAGACCTCGGTATTCTAAAATACCAAGGCAAGACCTTAGTATTAGGGAGGGTTATAGTCCTATTAAGGAATTTATGAATTTTGAGGGATTGGTAGTTTCGGATTCGGGAGGATGGCAAGTTTTTTCTTTGATTAAAAGACATGGAGAGGGAGGTGAAATTACTGACGAAGGAGTGAAGTTTAATGTCGGCGGTGAAGTTAATAAAAAAATGGGAATTTTTACTCCAGAAGATTCCATTAGAATTCAATTTGAAATTGGGGCGGATATTTTAATTTGTTTAGATGATTTTACAGGGGCTGATGATGATGAGGAAAAAATTAAAGAAAGTGTGGAGCGAACAATTTTGTGGGCCAAGCGAACCAGAAAAGAATTTGATAAAATTGTTAAAGAGAAAAAAATGACCGATGAAACACGCCCCTGGCTATTTGCAGTTATCCAAGGTGGGTGGAGTAAAAAGTGGCGGAAATATTGTGCAGAGGAGTTATTAAAAATTGGTTTTGATGGTTATGGTTATGGTGGCTATATGGTCAATGAAAAGGGAGAATTGGACGAAGAAATGTCAAAATATATTGCCGAATTAATCCCTAATGAATACCCTAAATTTGCTTTGGGAGTTGGTAAACCCTGGGATATCGCTCGATGCTATGAATTTGGTTGGGATATTTTTGATTGTGTTCTGCCAACTAGGGACGGGAGACACAAACGATTATACAATTTTAAGAATAAAGATAGGCTGAGAAGCCTGGCGTCTCAGCCTGAGAAGGATGGATTAGAAAAACTTAATTTAAAATCACCAGACTCCTATGAATTCATTTATATTGGACGAGGAAAATTTGCTGGGGATACCAAACCCATTGGCGAAGATTGCGATTGTTTAGCCTGCAAAAATTATTCTCGAGGATATTTACATCATCTATTTAAAATAGATGATATGCTAGCCTATCGTTTGTCCGCCATCCATAATTTGAGAGTGTATAACAGAGTAATTGATAGTATTGCTTGGAAAAGAAAATAAAAGTCACTAACTATAGGTTTATTGGGGATGGTTATAAAATTTTGATGATAAAAAAATAGACAGGTGTTTATACTAGTAGCCATTTTTGTGGTAAAATGTGAATAGTTATAAATAATTAGAAAAATAATGAAAAGTGAAATAATGGAAAATAAACAGAGAGATAATATTGTAGAAGAGAGACAAAAAACATCGGCGGTGGCGCTGGTGCACGATTTTTTGTTATATTATGGAGGAGCGGAGCAGGTGTTAAAAGAGCTAAAAGGGATTTATAAAGAGGCGCCGATTTATACTTTGATGAAAGATGAGGAGAATGAGGAGTTGGTGAAAGATTTTGGGATTATTGGTAAAAATAATTTTGAGGGTTTATTTAAAAAATATAGCCCGCAAATTTTTAGAAGCCGCACCTCACCCTCGTTCCACTCGGGCAGAGGAACGGCTTCAAAAATTTGCTCTCCCCTTAAAACTAGGAGGGTGCACACTTCCTTTTTGCAAAAGTTTCCTAAATTTTTGCGGAAGCATCATCGGTGGTTGGTACCTTTTATGCCAACGGCGGTGGAAACTTTTGATTTGCGAGATTATGATGTGGTGATTTCTTCTTCTTCGGCTTTTGCTAAAGGGCTAGTAGTGAAATCAAAAGTAAAACACATTAGCTATATTCACGCTCCCATGCGTTATGTTTGGGATTGGAATAAAGAATATTTAGAAGAGAAAAAATTAAAAGGTAAGGTGAAATTTTTTACCAGGCTACTTTTAAATTATTTAAGAATGTGGGACCGTTTAAGTGCTGAACGACCAGATTATTTAATTGCTAATTCAAAATACACAGCGGAAAGGATTAAAAAATATTATCGGCGAGAAGCGGAAGTAATTTATCCGCCAGTGGAGGTTGATAAATTTATTCCCACTAAAGAAAACGACGGGTATTTTTTGACAGTGGGGAGATTAGTTCCCTACAAGAAGGTCGATTTATTAGTTCAAGTTTTTCAAAAAATGAAATTACCTTTAGTGATTGTAGGAGATGGTCCAGAAAAAAAGAGGTTAGAAAAAATGATTAAAGGAGATAAGCGAATTAAAATTACCGGGTGGGTTTCCGAAGAAAAAAAGATAAAATTATTTCAACGAGCCAAGGCTTTTGTGGTGGCCACAGAAGATGATTTTAACATTACAGCTGTAGAGGCCATGGCTGCAGGTAAGCCGGTTATCGCCTTAGGAAAAGGAGGAACAAAAGAAACAGTAGTTGAGGGCATAACCGGAGAATTCTTTAAAACAGCGACCATGGAAATGATTGCCGATGCCATTGGGAGGTTTAGGGAAAATGAAAAGCAGTATAATTATTTAGAAATTAGAAAAAGAGCAGAAAAATTTAGTAGCGACATTTTTAGAGAAAAAATTAAAAACTTTGTGAATAAAGTGCTTGAATAAATTTTAGTTTTAGCATTATATAAAAACACCCCCTCTGTGCGTGGACAGAGAGGGAAAGATTTATTTCCAGCCAGGGAATAGTTGTTCTCTGGTGGAAGTATTTCCACCAAAGAAAATAATTTTTTTGTCTTTTGGGCACAATAGTATTGTGCTTCTTATTTTTTTAATTGTTGTTAGGCATCTTTCTGGACATCTAACAATAGGGTGGGGGAATATTCGCATTTCTTTGATACAAATACATTCCCCCTTATTTATTTTTTGCCGACACTTTTTTGTGTCAGCGACTCTATTACATTGTCTTTTTCCATTAAATAATCCCATTTTCCCTCCTTTGGGGGCATCATTGTGTCACCCAATTTTTTAAAAATAAAAAACCGACGCCTATCGTCGGTTTATTTTAGCTAATACTTTTTTCATTTACAAACTAAAATAAACCGGCGAAGTAATCGGTAATAATAACAGAAGATAAAAAATATTATAATTAGTAATAAAGCTAAACATATATTTATTGTGAATGGTATTTGTAAACAATTTTATTAGGTTTTTTATAAAATAATTTAATTAAAAATAAAAAAACTGACTTTTATAATCAGTTTATTTCCATTTATAAAAAATATTTTTTTACAAATAAAAATAAACTGATTAGGAAGTCAGTAACAGTAAAGATAAATTTAATTTTATACTAATATTTCTTTGCATATTTTTATTATAATTATTTTTAAAAAATTGTCAAATTTACTTAAAGGTAGTAAACTAAAGTTAAGTTAGAGGGGCGACCTAAAATTAGTTTTACAAAAAATGTTTTATGACTAAACAACTTCAACAATTTAAAGAGCAGATAGAAAATGGGCGATTAGCGCAATCTTTTTTAGTTATTGGACCAGAAAAAACAGGAAAATTTGATACAGTGATAAGAATGGCTGGATTATTAAATAACTTTAATGAGGAGCAGATTAAGTTGGCGAGAAGGGGCGAGATAGCCGATGTAATTTTGGTCGAAACAGAAATTAGTAAAAACAAAACAGGAAATAATGAGAGAAGCAATAATGTTAAAAATAGAGAGAATAAAACTAGTAAGTCTAGGGAGCAAGCAGATAGGTCGAAATCTAAAAAACTAAAAGATATTATTACTAAAGGAAAAATTGATAAAGCCCTAGAAGATATTAATTTAAAAAATTTTCAATTTCAAAAAAAAGTTTTAGTTATTAAAGAGGCTCACAAAATGACGAATACCGCTGTGAACAGTTTATTGAAATTAATTGAAGAACCAAATAAAAACTTAATAATTTTTTTATTAGTAAACAATGAAGATGATATTTTAGCAACGGTTAAATCACGATGTCAGATTATTAGATTCTCTTTCGAAAAGAGCAATAAGATAGGTGAATTCATCAAGGATAATTATATAAATATAAAAGATGAAGATTTACAAGACATAATAACTCTATCTGGCGGGCGCATAGAGTTAGCCAAGGAATATGCTACAGATATTAAAAAGATAAAGAAAGCCAAAGAAATGAGGGATAAATTCAGAAAAGCATTAAGAGGTGGAAAAATAGAACAAATTAAATTAGTTGATGAGTTAGTTAAAAATGAAGAAAATTTTCTTTGGGTAATAAATGAATGGATTTGGTATTTAAAAGATTTTTTAGAGAAAAATATTCAGGACGGTCAATCAATAGCAGTTATAAAAAAAATACATACTATTTTAAAAGAGCTTTTAAACACCAGGGACATTATCCAAAGTAGTAATGTTAGTAAAAAAGTGCAATTGGAGAATTTTTTCGTGCAAATATAATGGACTACGAATCTATCCGCACCAGGCAGATCCACCTAGGGCGGACAAATCAAAATTTACGAATGTATTACTACAAAATACCAAAGTAATTTTAAATATTTCTAAACAATTATAATAATTATAAGGTGTTTAAAGTTAGAATACTAATCCAATAAATAGCAGATCTACAAAAATAAATAGCACTATTTAAAATAAATCAGTTAAGGTAAGTGAGGAAACAAGTACACAATTCAATGTGGAGAATAATATTATTTCTAACATAAAATACAATGGCAAATCAAAATAATAAAAAAAATAAAAAAGAAGAACCTTTTGTGGTAAAAAAAGAATCAAAATTTTTTTATAGCGTTCTACTTTTTGGATTAGTAGGAATGCTGTTTTATGGTGCTCTAGTCCTGTATGATACTTATTCCAGAGAGAATAATCTTCAAATACAAACCAGTACAACAAAAGATATAAAACAAGGTGATTCTATTTTAATAAAATTTTCCACGGCAGTGGATGGGCGGTATAATTTAAATAAAATTAGTGTTACACCATCATTAAAGGTAAAACCACTCTGGATAAATAGCAAAGAGCTAAGGTTATATATTCAAGAATCACCAAGGATAGGACAAACTTATCTAGTTAATATTAGAGGTATTAAAACTTTCTGGTTTAATTTTAGAAAAGATTTAGCTTTCAAGTTTCAATCGGCAAAAATTCCAGAAGTGGTAAATGTTTATCCTGTAAACAACCAGAAAGAGGTTGATTATAATGCCCAAATAAAAATTGATTTCAAAGAACCGTTAAGTGATAGATTGTCCATAGAAGTTGATATTAATCCAGATATAGAAGTTGAAGGAAGTTTAAGCGATGATAAAGCCAGTATTCAAATTATTCCCAAAAAGGAATTAGAAAAGGCGCAGAAATATGACATCATTGTGAGTGTCAAAGATAAACTAGATAAATCATTTTCTGAAAATTTATACACCGGTAATTTTATCACCAAAATACCGCCAAGAATTATCTATAGTTTTAAGAGCGATGGAACGCCACGAGCGACAGAAGATTTAACCTGGTCCATACCAGCTAAAATCGTCAAGGGTAAATATATAGATATTGACTTAACTCACCAGGTAATGTCAATTTTTAAAGACGGATTAAGGCAAGGATCCTATAAAGTGTCTTCCGGGAAAAGGGGGATGGAAACACCAACGGGAACATTTAAAATTTTGTCTAAGGGGCGAAGACCCTGGTCGGCACATTACGGTTTATATATGCCCTGGTATATGGGATTTACAACACGAGGACATGGTATTCACGAATTGCCAGAATGGCCTAGTGGATACAAAGAGGGAGCTAATCACCTAGGTATTCCCGTGTCTCATGGTTGTGTTCGTTTAGGCGTTGGGCCAGCAAAGTTAATTTACGATTTTAGTGATAAAGGAACGCCAGTGGTGGTACATTACTGAGTTTAAAAAATGAATTACAAATATGATTTTACCAGATATAGAAAAAGAAAAGCAATTTGAAAAAGAAGGTTTTGATATTATTATTGGTGTTGATGAAGTTGGTAGAGGCCCCTTAGCTGGTCCAGTGGTAGCTGGGGCTTGTTGGGTTAAACCAGAAATATTGGAAAAAGAATTTGCAGATAGAAATTTAATTAGAGATAGCAAAAAACTATCAGAAAAACAAAGAGATAAAATTTATAAATTTATTCAAGAAGATGATAATTTTATTTTGGGGATAGGAGAGGTCTCAGTGGAAACCATTGATAAAATAAACATTTTAAATGCAAGCTTATTGGCGATGAGGCTGGCCATTGACGAGGTGGTAGATCAAGTTGAAAGTCAAAAGTCAAAAGTCAAAAGTTATAATGAGCAACAGGGAGGTCAAGGGGTGAAGCCGGGCCTTTCAGAAAACCGCTATGACGAAGTCGTGGCTTGTAGGCGACAAGGCCCAGCTTCTGCCCCGTCAGTCAACAAAGATTTAAATTTTTGTGCTTTAATTGATGGAAATAAAAATATTCAAAATTTAGAAATGGAGCAACGACTTTTTGCTAAGGGTGATCAAAGAATTTTTTCAATTGCCGCTGCCTCTATTAACGCTAAAGTTTATCGAGACGAATTAATGAAAGAATATCATCAAAAATTTCCAGAGTATGGTTTTAATAAGCACAAAGGTTATGGAACTAAATTTCACATGGAACAACTACAAAAAAACGGCGCTTGCGAAATTCATCGAAGGTCGTTTGCACCCGTGAGAGAAGTATTGTGATGTTCACCCCGTCCGCCTTTGGCGGGAAGCGGAGCAAATAAATTCTGTACAATATTTGCAGCTATGAGAAATTACCGAAGGCAATTTGGACGTAGGCTTTTATGGAAAGTCGTAGTTTTATACACGTTGTTATCGGATATAAATTTTTTTTGTAATTTCTTTTTATAATAAAAAATTAAAACTGAGCAAGAGGCTGGGCATCCTCTTGCTATGATACAACAAATGGTTGAATCGTGACAAAATACGATCCATCCAATTGTTCTATATTTAAGGTTGCATATGCATTGGCTTCTAAATTATCAAAAATTATGGCTTTAGTTAAAGCCCTTTCACTTGCTTCAAGTACACACCCTCGTACAAGAAATTTAATTGGTTTGCCTACAGCAATTTTACCTTGTATTTCCAGCTCTTCCATGGTAAATCTCACATCTTTTATCCCTTGAGCCAACTTTATACCGCCAATTGTTATTGGTGGTAAAGTACAAATTACATTTTTTACATTAAAAACAATTTTGTAAT
>CAZRER010000038.1:0-7464 GCA_964599525.1 uncultured Bdellovibrionales bacterium | reverse complement strand
TTAGCTTTTATTGTTTTGCAAAATCCGAAAGTGGGAGCACAATTTATTGGTGGTTTTCCAGCGATGTTAATGCAACCAATGATTGAGTTAATTTTTATAGTTCTTATAATGGCTGGGGTTATGTACGGTCGAAGAATAATGGGGGTTATTGTTACTATTATAGTGCAAATTTTGTTTTTACTAACAATGATATTAAATTTGTTTAAATTAATTTTTAGTGGAAAAATGGGATCTTTAGGAGTAAATCCAATTGGATTGTTTTTAGGAATTTTTATAGGATTTTTAGTTTTAAGTGTTTTATTATGGTTGTCATTTAAATGTTTACAACATCCATATTATGGGGGCGATGGGCGAAAATTTGAGTGGGGAAGTTTGAAGAGTCGGGAAGGGTGGAGAAGGTTATTTTTAGGGGAGAAGGCCGGTATAAGAGGAGAAGAGATGACGACATTCTGATGGCTTACGAATTTAGGAAGTTAGGAAGTTAAGAATTTAGGAGTATACAAACAGCGCAGCGAAGCCGCGCTGTTAGGTTTTCTATTTTTAGAAAATATTTTTTTAAAATTATTCTAAACCTACAAAATCTTGATAATTATTTGGAGTGATAGTTGAAAAGAGAGTATTCGGGTAGGCATCACGAAATGCCTTTGGTGCTTGCTTACGTATTTTTTTATGATTCCATTTAAATTCGAAAACAGAAAGTTGTTGGTTTTTTTCCTCTAAGTAGTCTATTTCTTCTTGTCGATGTGTTCGCCAAAAATAGCTACGGATAGATTGAGATTTATTTTGTAAAAATTTCATTCTTTCAATAATTAAAAAATTTTCCCAAAGAGCACCAGTGTCATTACGTAGCTCAATAGAGGAAAAATTTTCAATCAACGCATTACGAATGCCAACGTCGTAGAAATATATTTTGCGAAGTTTGCGTAACTCAGTGCGTAAATTACGACTAAATGGCGTAAGGCGAAAAATAATAAATGATTCTTCTAGAAGGTGAATGTATCTTCTAATTGTTTCTTTATTAGTTTTTAATAGTGAGGCTAATTCATTGTAGGAAACTTCTTGACCAAGTTGAAAAGCTAATGCTTGTAATAATTTTTGTAATAGCTCAGAATGTTTAACAGTTTGATATTCTAACACGTCCTTATAAAGAGTTCCGTTGACGATTGCTTCTAAATTTTTTTGAGCATTTTCTGGGTGGTTTACGATATCCGGATATAATCCAAACACTAGATGGTGTTTTAATAGTCTCTGTTTTTCTAGGATATCTTTATTCTGCCAAATTTCAACCAAAGAAAATGGGTGTAAATGAAATTCATATTTTCTTCCAGTTAAAGGCTCATTAATTTCATTAGATAGATCAAAAGAAGAAGATCCAGTTACAATAAATTGTTTATTGGGAAAATAATCAATAGCTATTTTCAGAGTCAAACCAATATTTTTTACTCGTTGAGCTTCATCAATAAAAATTATCTCATAATTTTTAAATAAATTTTCTAATTGAGTTGAGGTAACATTAAATAATTTCTCACGTACATCCAAAAAATCACAATTTAAAAAAAGTGATTTTTTATTGTGATATTTTGATTGGATTGTTTTTAATAGGGTTGTTTTTCCAACTTGTCTAGCACCATAGATAACAACAATTTTATTTTGAAATAAAGATGCTTCAAGTAATGGTTGAATAGATCGTTTAATTATCATAAATATATGTAAATTAGGTTAGTTAACTATCCTAATTATATGTTATTGGGGATATTTTGTCAAATCTCATGGTGGTAGGTTCTCACGCCATTAAACAACAATAAGTATTTTCGATAAATATTTAATAATACTTTTCCTGTTTAATTTTACGAATTTAGGAAGTTCTGAATTTAGGAGATTAGGAAGTTCTGAATTTAGGAATATACAAACAGCGCGCCGAAGGCGCGCTGTTAAATATTACTATTGATTAAACTTCTTTAAGTCTTCTTTAAATTCTGTTTTGTAGATGTCTAAAAGATTAAGGAATAGAACGGCGGTAACTGGCCCAAGAAGAAAACCAGTTAAACCAAAGAAACTAATTCCACCCAAGGTAGAGAGAAAAACTATTAAAGGGTGTAGGCTAGTAGAATTTCCAACTAGTTGAGGTCGAAGAATATTGTCAACCGTTCCAATGACTAGGGCGCCAACAAGTAGAATGGTTATTCCTTGCCAGATATGTCCTAAAATAAGCATAATAATTCCAACGGGTAACCAAATTATAGCAGTTCCAACCATCGGTATTAAGGCAAATAGCGTGGCTATAACTCCCAATAATACCGCTGAAGATACTCCAGTAAACATAAACAAAATAGTGGTCATAGTTCCCTGAACAATAGCAATAACCAATGAGCCCTTGAGCGTAGCTCGGGAAATGTCTATGAAGTTTTTTAATAATTTTTTCTCTTGAGAATTTTTAAGTGGGGAAAGATCAAATATTCTATTAATTAATTTAGTATTATCTTTGAAAAAATAATATAAACAAAAGAACATTATAAATAAGGTGAATATTAATTGGCTGATACTTTGATAGATATATTTAGCCAGGATAGTGATAATACCTCCCGTTTGTTTGACTAGATTATTAACATCAATATTTTTAATTATCTCCATAGGGTTAGCAATTCCAGCTGGTAGCGGGTAGGAGTTAAACATGGCAATTGTTTTTTCTTTTAAGTCCAGGACATTACTTCCCAAACTCCCGGAATCTATTAATTGATAATTCTGAATTATTTCAGAGGTGGCTAGTTTTGTTATTAAAAGTAAAGGAGCAAAAATTAATAGAAAGACTATCAAAGATGTTATGAAAGAAGCTAGGGCCGGTTTTTTAAATATAGCTAATAATTTGTTGTACCAATTTTTAAATAATTGAGATAAAATAAAAGCCATAAAAATTGCTACCAAAAATGGCTTAAATATTTCATACATACCCAGACCAACCAAGAGAAGGAGGGCGATTAAGAAGAGGTTGTTTAGATTTTTCATGATATTTAAATTAGTTTTTAAAATAGATAACAAAAGTATTAAGTTATAAAATACAAGGTGCAAGATACAAATAAATTACAAGATACAAATCACAAAATATAATACGTTGACTTGTTTAAGATTATAAGGGGAGGTGATATAATTTTCAATTTTCAATTTACAATTTTCAAACAATTTTCAATATTTTAATTTTCAAAGATATTATTTTAAAGTTCCTAATATTTTATTAAAAATTAATGTCAACTCGTGTGCCTCTTTGTAGAGACTTCTCAATTCTATTTTCTTGGAATTGTTAATTAATTCGCTAAGTAATTCAATTCAATCCAATATTTAATTTCTTGAATCTCTTTTTTGCAAATATGAATTTTATTTCTAAAATCTTTTTTAGAGCTTGCTCCATTTGCTTCAGCGTAATTAGCACCAACAGAAGTCGCTGATCTTATTAGTTGGGAAATAATATTATTATTAAGAGATGTTTGAGGTGTATTTTTTAACAGTTTTATAGTTTGTTTGCTAAATTTTATAGTTCGTTCACTCAAATCGTAATTCATACAGATGTGTTTAAAAATTATAAATTATGTCATTGAAAATTGTAAATTGAAAATTGAAAATTATTTGTAACTTGTTTCTTGTTTCTTGATTATTATTAAAAAAACTAAAGCTTTTTTTTAATAAGCATATCTATTTCTTTCTTAGTAATTACTTTTAATGTAATTAAAACTGTGAAATAAATCAATGGGCTGGTTAAGAGAAGGAAGAGAAAGGGTAGAGAATGAAGAAGAAAAATATATAAAGACATTATGAGTCCGGCTAGAATTATAAAACTAAGGTTTTTTACTTTGGGCAAAAAGTTTAAATTTTTGTAAACAATATAGGCACTAAGAACAACTACTAAAAATTCTGTAGCCACTGAAACATAGGCTGTAGACAAGTAGGAATATTTTGGTATAAATATTAAATTGGCACTAACATTAAATAGGGCACAAAATGATAGGGCTACTAATTGTTGTTTCTGCAATTTTGCCACTAGAAGAATATTTCCGAATAGCATTCCAAAGAATATAAAAGCCAAGGCAAAAATTATAATTCGGAGAACCGTGGCGGAGGCGCTAAATTCGCTTCCGGCAATTATATTAATAATGTCACCAGCAAAAAACATTACGATAACAATCAAAGGAATAATTAGAATAATAAATAATTTAAAATTTTCATTAACAATGGATTTAAATTTTTGACGGTCTTTAAAGATATAGTAAGAAAGCATCGGCATCACTAAACCAATAATCATTCCAGGAAAGAAGGTTATATTTTCTAGAACCTTAGCGGCCGCTCCATAAATTCCCACATCGACATTTCCCTTGAGTGTTTTTAATAGAATGGCATCAGCCCGAAAATAAATGAAAGTAACGATAACCGACAGCCCAATAGGCCAAGATTCTTTAAGAAAAGTTTTCCATTCCGCAAGATTAAAATTCAATTTAAATTTAATAAAACGACGAGTTAAAAAATAGACAATAATAAAATTGCTTAGCATGCTAAGGGTGATTCCTAAAACAATGAATTTAAATCCTAAATTTAGTTTGATGGTTAAAAGGACAATGCCCACTTGCAGTAATTTTCCTACCAACTCCACTATGGTTACTTTGTACATAATTAACCTCTTTTGAAAAAGTCCGATAAGAACCTGGTAGAAAGAATAAAAAATGTATCCAAGTAACACTAAAATTAGGGCAATTTTTAATTCAAAACTGTAGGGTAGAAAATATATTACCAACGGCAATAATAGGGAAAGGGTAACAGAAAGAATAATCCGCAAAGCCATAACATTACCGATAATAGTTTTTTCATCAGCCTTTGGTCGGGATATTTCCCGAGTGGCTGTTTGATAGATCCCCCAATCGCCTAAAGAATTAAAAAGCCCGCTGAAAGCGAGGGCAGTAATATATAGGCCAAATTTGTCTGGTCCAAGATAGCGAGTAATAAGCATTAAACCTAAAAGAGCTAAACCAGTGTTTAGTACCTTAGAAATGGAAGCGATAATTACATTGAAGGCTAGTTTACGAGGAGTAGACATGATTATGTAATTTTCAATTTTCAATTTACAATTTTCAAACAACGCTTAAATTTCTAGTTGCACAAGATTGCAATAGGACCTCTTGAAATTTATTGTGCAAATTTTTGTTTGAAAATTATTTTATTGAAACATTGAAAATTGTTTGAAAATTGTCAATTTGAGATTGACCAGTGTATTATTAAATCAATTGATAATTTTAAATAAAACTAAGAATATGTAATTACTATAGTTGGTTAACTTTTAGTTGGTAAATTATAAATTGAAAATTAATCAGAAATTGGGCTAATAATAACCTTCCGGTCTTCTCCTTCGCCGATGCTTTCCGTTTTTACTTTTGTATTTTTTTCTAGTTCCAGGTGAACCAACCGTCTTTCATAGCCGTTCATTGGTTCCATAGTCACGGCACGACCGTTAATTAAAGCTTCACTGGCTAAGTCATTAGCTGCTTCTCTAACATAATCATCCTGTTGTTTTCTGTATCCATTTACATCAACTGAAAAGTTAACATAATCATCGGATTGAGCTCTAACAATCATTTTTAAAATATGTTGTAGTGATACTAAAGTGGCACCTTGTTTTCCTATAATAAATTTAGACTCCGGGGATTCTATTTCTACAGTTATATTTTCTTTGTTATTTTCATCAGAGATTGTTGTGGAGACAACAACAGTAGCTTCAAAGCCCATTTTATCTAAAACTTCTTGGGTAATCTTTTTGATTAGTTCTTTTTTATTCATAAAAATATTAAATCGAAATTTTATAAAGTTTATAAATTTAAAATCTTTATAAAATTCAAATTGTATTAAATATTAGCCATGTTGATTTTTACTGTTCAACTTGCTACTTTTTACATTATCATCTTCATGAATAACAAACCATTGTTGCACCAGCATAAAAATAGTTGTTATTAACCAATAGAGAATAAGTCCAGCAGCAAATTTCATGCCAATTACTAACGTTAAAATTGGCCCCATATAAACCATTTGTTGTTGCATCATAGTTCCAAAATCTGGCTCTTTCTTTTTACCTTCTTTCTCCTTTTTTGTTGTTTCTTTTTTCTCTGCTTCTTTTTTAACCAACATCATCTTGCCTTGAAAATATTGAGCCACAGCGGTTATCCCTGCTAAAATTAAATTTGGCTTAGATAAATCAAAAAAACCAAAAGCAATAGGGCTTAATTGTCCAGGATCTTTTACAAAAGAATAAACTAAATCAGATGTCTCAGGCGAACCTAATCCTAGTATAAATACTCGATAGAGGGCGATTAGGAAAATAAGTTGAACTATCATTGGTAAACATCCTCCAGCAGGGTTAACTTTCTTTTCTTTATAGAAAGCCATTACTTTTTGTCCTTGCAATTGTTTGTCATGTTTGTATTTTTCTTGTATTTTTTTAAGCTCCGGCTGGACCTCTTGCATCTTTTTCTGTGATTCAATCGATTTTTTAGTGAGAGGCATTAAAAGCAGTCTAATTCCTACCGTTAATACTATAATAGCCACACCAATATCGGGTACAGCAACATAAGCCATTACTAATAAGTTGTATAATGGTTGAAAAATTAAAGTTGTGAAAGTTGAGGTTATTAGTTCCATTTTAAGACCCTACAAATCTACAAATCAGCTACAAATTTACAAATGATAATCCTAGGTAGTTTTTTGTAAACTATAATCGGTTGATTAGTATTTTGGGGAGATTAATTTATTAAATATGTTTACTGTATCTTTTTTTAGTTCTGTTAATGAAATATTCTCATCTATTTCTTTTTTGACAATAATTAGAATATCTAAGTTCGGCAGGGTAGTTAAATGAGGTTTTATTGCTTCTCTAATTAATCTTTTGATTCTATTTCTATCGACAGCCTTTTTGAATAGCTTAGTACTAACACTGATTGCTACTCGTGGTGAGGTTTCTTTACTAACTGTATATTTAATAAAAATATATTTACCATGGATATGCTTTCCAGTTTTAAATACCTGGGCAATTTTTTTAGTTTCTCTTAGTCGATATTTATTAGAAAACATAATCATTAAATTAAATCACCACCCACAAGAATGGGCATAGATATTTAAACAGCTAGTCTCTTTCTTCCTTTTCGGCGTCGTCTTTTTATCACTTCTTGTCCAGCCTTGGTTTTCATTCTTCCTCTAATGCCATGCCTTCTTTTTCGTCGAACACTTTTGGTTTTTCTTCCTGGTTGCTTTGCTTGTGTCATATAATTATTATCTTAAAATTTAGACTTGTTAAAATTAATTAAGTCAACTTGTTTAAGGTTATCTCTTGGATTCTCTTATTCATCAAGCTTTCCAGGTGTTATTTTTGGACACATGTTCTGACCCTTTATATTAATAATTAGAAAGGAAGAACATCAGGTAGAAAATGACACCTGG
>CAZRER010000037.1:0-8296 GCA_964599525.1 uncultured Bdellovibrionales bacterium | reverse complement strand
TTTTTAAACATCCACCTTGGAATCATCGCCCAACATTAATTTTAAAGAATGTTTAATTTTATTATCCGTTTTTGCAATAATAGACCTTTTGCCAATCAAGCTATCTCTCAAATTATTAATTTTAGAAATCTGACAATTATTCAAAATTACACAGTGCTCTATATTTGATTTGTTAATTTGACAATCGTCACCAATACTAGTAAATGGTCCAATAAAAGAATTTTCAATCACTACATTCTCGCCAATAGTTACTGGTCCCCTGATATCACTATCAATAATTTTAGAAGTTTTTGGGATGACAACCCGACCATCAATTTGACTATTCTTACTTATTGTTCCTTTTATTCGTCTATTTATAAGCTCATCTAAAACAATAGTATTGGCCTTCAATAAATCATCCTTCTTCCCTGTGTCTAACCACCAATCTGTTACCACATGGCTGATAATTTTTTTGTTGTCCTTAATAAGATTTTGTATAGCATCTGTGATTTCTAATTCGCCCCTCGTTGATGGTTTTAATTTGTCAATAGCCCTATGAATCGCTGATGAGAATAAATAGACGCCGACTAATGCCAGGTTAGATTTTGGATTTTTTGGTTTTTCTTCTAATTGAATTACCTCTCCCTCTTTATTAACTTGAGCCACCCCAAAACTAGATGGATTTTCTACTTCTTTCAGGAGAATTAAAGCTTCTGGTTTTTTTTCTTTAAATTTTTGATAAAATTGCTTAATGTCTCCACCTAATAAATTATCTCCCAGATACATCAAGAATGAATCTTGTCCTAAAAAATCCCGTGCTACTTTTACAGCGTGAGCAAGTCCTTTTGGTTCTTGTTGTAATATATATTTTATATTTACATTCCACCTTGCCCCATTACCAATGGTTTTCTTAATAACCTCACCAGTTTCTGGAGATATAACAATTCCAATGTCTTTAATACCAAGCTTAACGATATTCTCAATGACATAAAATATAATTGGTTTATTGGCTATTGGAACTAATTGTTTGGCTCCTGTGTGAGTAATTGGTCTTAATCTAGTTCCTTTCCCACCACTCAAAATTAAAGCTTTCATTTTTTATTATGATTTAAAAATTATTTTAATCAACTTGTTTAAGATTATTTCTTATGTTTCCCTATTTATCAAGCTTTCCAGGTGTTATTTTCAGACGCATGTTCTGACCCCTTATATTAATAGAAAGTATCTCTTTAATATACTTATTAAATATTACTGTTTAATAATCTCTGCTAAAAAAACGTTATCAACAGTAGTCATATTATATCCTATTGCTGCACTTACATACCATATAACTGTCTCTAATTGTTTTTTAGAAAGACCTAATTCTTCCATTTTATTAATCATCTCTTTCCCGGAAAAAATTTTTATATCTACAGCAGAAGGAAACTCCACATCATTAAAATCTTCTAAATATTTTTTAATCTGATACGGTGTATAATATTCTATTATATATAATTTTCCACCATTTTTTAAAACACGCAACAACTCCCGCAAAATAACATCCTTTCCCTTTTTTACCAAACTCAAAACGTTCTCTAAATATATTTCATTAACAGAATTATTCCCCAGTGGCAGATTAACCATATCACCTTGAATAAAATTTCTTTCCAACTTCAAAAAATTTTTTTTAAAATCTTTACCTAATGAAACATATTGCTTGAAAGTACTTGAATTATCATTTCGTATTTTTAGAAGTTTTTTTAAAAAAGTAATTAATCCATTTCCCACTCTGTTGCGTTTTTCATCTAATTTATCAATGCGTTTTTCGTCTAATTTATCAATTGATAAATAAGTCGCTCCTTGTTTTATTTTATCCGCAACTGACTTAAAACGACCAATTGGCTTATCTTTGTAACCAGAACTATACCCTCCGCCCTCACCAATACCTAAAATGACATACCCCTCGTATTTTTCTGATTTATTTTCTAAATTATTTCCAGATAATTTTTCTATCATAATTTTTTAAATTTTTAGAGCTATTTTTCAAAAACAAGTTCCACAAACTTAACCCCTTGCTGATCTTTTTCTGAGATAATTGGCTGATCTATTCCATGTTTTTCCAGTTGCCAATCAATACTTAGATCAGCATCATCCCACTTAACACAAATTTCTGATTCTGGATGATATAAATTCGTGCATTTATAACTGAAAATTGTTTCATCCTCTAGCGATACAAACCCATGCAAAAAACCTTCCGGCACCCAAAATTGATTTTTCTTTTTGCCTGTCAAAAGTAAACTTTCCCACTGTCCATAAGTTTCCGAACCTGGTCGCACGTCTACAGCTACATCTAAAACGCTACCAGTTATAACTTGTACTAATTTCCCTTGTGCGTAAGGATTCTTTTGTAAATGCAAACCTCGCAAAACCCCCTTCGCCGATTTTGATAAATTATCCTGCACAAATTTTGCATTTACCCCCTTTTCATTATATCGTTCTTCATTATAAGTTTCCACAAAAAATCCTCTTCTATCTCCAAAAACCCGCGGTTCAAGAATCAATAAATCTTTAATTTTTGTTTTGATTACTTTCATAGTTTTGTTAGTTTCTTTTTTAATTTTTATTTTTTATAATTTTTAATTCTCGATTCTTAATTATTCATTATTATTATACATTTCATACAAAATTATTCCAGTACTAACGGCTACATTTAGGGATTCCATCTTTGAACTGCTTTTTATGTTGATTGTTTGATCAGATATAATTTTAACATCTTCACTAACTCCGTGGCTCTCGCTTCCCATAACCACACAGAAATTATCATCTGTCTTAAAAATATCTCCAACTTCTATCCCACCATTAACGTCTGTTGTCAAAATTTTCATTTTACTCTTCGCCATTTTCAAAGCAGTCCTTTCTTCATCATCCAGTGTTATATTAATTTTAAAAATAGAATCTTTAGCCGATTGAATAGTCTTTGGATTGTGCACCTCAACACACTCTTTATCTAATACAACATCATCTAACCCAAAAGCAACCGCACTTCGCAAAATAGTTCCCAAATTTCCAGGATCTTTTATGCCATTTAAATATAGAATATTTTTTGTTAAATTAATTTTTTGTTTTTTAGGTTTATTATATACTACTGTTATTCCCGTTGATGTATCTAAGCTAGAAAAATATCTATTAGCTTTTTCTAAAATAATAAAACTATTATTATCACTTATATTTTCTATAATAAATTTTACCCTTTCAGAATTTTTATCTAACAACTCTTGAGTTATAAATAATGCTTCTGGTTTGTATCCACTTTTAATGGCATCATAAATAATTGCAATATTTTCTACCAAAAATTTACCAAATTTATTTCGGTATTTTTTATTCCCCATCTTTTTCAACTCCTTGATTTTTTTATTATCTCTGCTAACTATCTTTTTCATAATTTCTCAAGGCTAAAAATAATCCGACAAATATTTACTAAACTAATTACTTGCTCCTATCTTTATTTTAACATTTAAACAATTCTAAATCAAACAAAAAACAGGTTAAACCTGTTTTTTGTCGTTAGGGTGGAGAATAGAATAATATAAACGAATAATAAGCATTGTATGATTTTTATTTTAGACGGGTAGTCAGCCGTTTAGGCTGAGAACCTCTTTTGATGCGGAGAGTTAGGGATTCGAACCCTAGGTACCCGAAAGCACAACACCTTAGCAGGGTGTCCCATTCGACCGCTCTGGCAACTCTCCGTATATGTTATTATCAATTTACTAAATCACTTCCACAAAATACATACTACCATACTTAAATAAAAAATCAACAGTTACTAAGGTAACTATTCATCTTTCTTTTATACAATCATTCAATTGAATGATTGTATAAAAAACACAACAAAATATGTGTACCTTTCTTCTATCTTTATCGTCTAATAATTGCCAACAATTCATCCCGCTTCTCTTCCATCATTTCTTTAGTCTTTGCCTCCAAATTTAATCTCAAAACTGGTTCCGTATTACTAGCACGCACATTAAACCACCAATCAGGGTAATCTATTTTAATACCGTCCAATTCAGACAATTTGCCATCAGAATATTTTTCTTTTAACTTTGCAATTACTACATCTTTGTCTTTTACCTTAGAATTTATCTCTCCACTATGATAATATCTCCGTAAGTCCTGTACTAACTCCGAAATTTTCTTATCCGTCTCAGCCATTAAATTCAGTAAAGTTAAAGCTGCCAAAGTACTAACTTCTCCATTTTTATTAGCTTGAAAATAATAATGCCCCGATAGTTCTCCAGCAAAAATAGCGTTCTCCTCAACCATCTGTTGCTTAATAAAAGCATGTCCCACTCGACACTCATGAGCAACACCTCCATTTTCTTCAATCACTTCTTGTACCGCTCGCGAAGAACGTAAATCATATAAAAATATTCTTCCTTTATTGCTTTTATCCTTTAAAAATACTTTGGCAATCAAACCAGTTATTAAATCCATGGGAATTATTTTTCCTTTTTCATCAATAAAACCAACTCGATCGGCATCACCATCATAGGCAATTCCTAAATCAGCTTTCTCAGCTATAACTTTTTCTTGTAATTCCACCAAGGTTTCTGTCTTTAAAGGATTGGCCTCATGAGAATCCTTATAAGCATTATTTAGGTCACAATACAACTCAACTACCTCAAAATTATCCTTTAAATATTTCTGATAAAATGGTAATTCTAAAACGCCCATGGTGTTAGCACAATCTACTACTATCTTAAATTTCTTATTACCGAGTTTTGCAAATCTACTAAAAAATTCGTAGTAGCTTGACTTAATATCATAAACTGTTATTTTTTCATTTTGAGAGAAGTCAAAATCTTTTAAATCAATTACCTCTTCCTGTTTAGCCAAAACTCTATCTCTAATATCATTTAATCCTGTAGCACTACCAACTGGCACTGCATTACGACGACAAATTTTTACCCCATTGTATTCCCCAGGATTATGAGAGGCTGTTACAGCTATTGCTCCATCAACATCATCCAAAAAATGAGAAGAAAAATAAAGCATTGGGGTGGTAACCATATCCAAAGCTACCACCTCTGCCCCAGCATCAATAATTCCTTGCACCAAGGCTTTATACAGAATTGATCCCGACTCTCGAGCATCTCGTCCCACAGCTAACTTTTTAGCTCCCAATTCTTTTACTGCCTCTTGACCAATTAAATACATAGCCTGTTCATCAAAATCCTCTCCGTAAATTCCACGAACATCATAAGCCTTAAAAATTTCTGGATTTAGTTTCATAATTATTAAATTAGTTATTAAGAAAATTATTTTTAACAATTCTCACATTAATCCTGACATTTTTTCATAAAATCGTCAATATCAGTAAGAATTCCCTTGTAATCCAATCCGGCTATTGTTAGAATTTCATCTCGACTACCGTGTGGTAAAAACTCATCTGGTAAACCTAAATTTTTTACTTTAACCTCTAACCCTTCTCTCATAGTAAATTCATTCACCGCACTACCAGCTCCACTAGCGACAACATTATCTTCTACGGTTATAAAAATATCATATTTTTTGGACAAGCCTTTTAAAAGTCTTTCATCCAATGGCTTAACAAATCTCATATTAACTAGGCCTCCATCTAATTTTTCCGCCACTTTAAGACAAACATCCAACATCGCCCCAAAAGATAAAATCACCACTTTATTATGTTTCTGAGTGACTTTCTTCACTTCTCTAACAATTTTTGCTTTGCCAATTTCAATTTTTTCACTTCTCCCCTCTTTTGTATATTCACCACTACCACCACCCCGGGGATAACGAACTGCTACTGGACCTTGATATTTATATCCGGATTGTAGCATCCCATAGCATTCATTTTCATTGGCTGGAAGCATAATAATTATATTAGGTATTGGTCGCAAAAAAGACAAATCAAAACTGCCGGCATGAGTAGCTCCATCTGGACCAACAATACCTGCTCGGTCAATAGCAAATAAAACATCTAAATTCTGTAAAGCTACATCATGTATTAATTGATCATAAGCCCTTTGCAAAAAAGAAGAATAAATTGCCACCACTGGTTTCATCCCTTGAACAGCTAGTCCAGCAGCTAAAGTTACTGCATGCTGTTCGGCAATGCCCACATCATGAAATCTTTGGGGAAATTTTTTAGCAAAATCTACCAATCCCGAGCCAGAACACATCGCCGGAGTAATAGCCTGTACTTTTTTATCTTTCTGACCAACATCACAAATCCAGTCAGAGAATACTTGGGTATAAGTAATTTTTTTCTTATCCTTTTTCTTTTTTGATAATTCGGTAACTTTTCCACAACCAGTTATTCTATCGAAAGGTTTAGTAGCATGCAAACAAAACTCATCATTCTCCGCCGACTGATAACCCTTACCTTTAGTGGTAACTATGTGTAATAATTTTGGACCACGAATTTTCTTTAAATTATTTAGAGTTTTGGTCAATAATTTTACATCGTGACCATCAATCGGTCCATAATAACCAAAACCTAATTCCTCAAAAAGTGTCCCAGGAGTAATAAGTCCTTTGGTATATTCCTCTACTCTGCGAGCTAGTTCTTGAACATTTGGTAATTTGTTCAAATATTTTTTGCCTTTCCGCCTAATTTTATTATAGGCTGGCGAAGAAATTAAACGAGTTAAATATTTATGCATTGCTCCAACATTCGGCGAAATAGACATCTCATTATCATTCAAAATTATCAGCATATCTGCCCCAATATCCCCAGCGTGATTAATGGCCTCAAAGGCCATTCCTCCGCCCAGGGCTCCATCACCAATTACAGTAACTACCTGTTGATTGTTATTTTTCTTTTGCTTATTAGCAATGGCCATTCCCATTCCGGCACTAATAGAAGTACTAGAGTGTCCAACGTCAAAAGTATCATATTCGCTTTCTGCTCGTTTAGGAAATGGAGCTAAACCATCTTTTTGTCTAATGGTTTTTAGCTTATTCTTTCGTCCCGTTAAAATTTTATGCGGATAGGTCTGATGCCCCACATCCCAAACCAATAAATCATTAGGGGTATCAAAAACATAATGTAGGGCAACAGTCAATTCCACCACTCCGAGATTGGAACCAAAATGACCCCCAGTTTCCGCCACACTTTCAATAGTAAATTCTCGCAGTTCACCACAAAGTCGAACCAAGTCATCTCGAGAAAGTTTTTTCAAATCTTTTGGATTATCAATTTTATTTAAAAGTTTTTTATTTTGCATTTAAAATGTAAATTTATATATTAGACATCTTCGGAAAGTAGTTTTGTTACGAAAGTTTCTAGTTTTGAATAAAATTTGCTGAACAACTTTTGAAGTTTTAGCCATGGCTAAGCTGAAAAAGTTTGAGGTAAATTTTATCAAAAATAGAAAGTTGCAGTAGAAAGTACTTTCCGAAGATGTCTATTATCAAAACCGCTTTTTATTTTCTAAAAAAATCATCATTAAGAGGTTGCGTATATGTATCACACAAAACTTTTATTTTCCTAATAAAATCATCTACTGTGTTTCTTTTTTTAAATTCCTTTACGTCAACGCAAGAAGTCATCATATCCTTAAACTCATAGGCTGTTATAGCACTTTGTAATAATTCATAAAGTTCTTTAAGTATAGAAATTCTATTATAATATACCAATGATCCAATTAGAAGCTCTATATCTACATCGGTAACAATTTTATTTTGAAAATTACCGTCATCTTTGCCAAATATTTTTATAAAACTTTCTATGTTTTTGCTTTTATATTCATTTATTTTTTTTAAGGTTAATTGTATTGTATTTTTTTTCCGAAAATCAACCTTGTCAATATTTGACTGTCTCTTATTGTTTTCCCTAAAATTGACCTTTATTAAATCTCCCATTTTATCAAAATTAAATTTTAACAATTTTTACTTCTCTGTTCATTTTACCACTACCATAACTAAATTTCAATAACCAATGTTTTTCTGGCCAAATTTGTTTAATTTTTTCTGGCCATTCTACTAAAACTAAATTTCGCTTATCGCCCACAATTTCTTCCCAGCCCAAATCTAAAACACTTTCCTCATCTACTCGATAACAATCTAAATGATAAATATTTTTAAGCTGAGACGCCGGGCTTCTCAGCTTTTGGGACAGCTGAGAAGCCCGGCGTCTCAGCTTATATTTTTTCATTATTACAAAGGTTGGAGAAGTAAATGGACCTTTAGATCCTATTTCTTCTAATAAAAATTGACTGAAAGTAGTTTTTCCAGCCCCAAGTTCACCTTGAAGTAAAATTACATTTCTCTCTTCGTCACCACGCAACACCTCGCTCAAAAATTCTTCAGC
>CAZRER010000036.1:0-8351 GCA_964599525.1 uncultured Bdellovibrionales bacterium | reverse complement strand
TTTATTAAAGAAGATATGTTTTTAACAAAAATAGAAATTAATGGTTTTAAGTCTTTTGCTCAAAAGACTATTTTGGATTTTTCTGAAAAAAATAGCAATAAACAGGAGGTAAGCGAAAAGGGTATTACGGCCATCGTTGGTCCCAATGGAAGTGGAAAGTCAAATGTGGCTGATGCTTTAAAGTGGGTTCTGGGAGAACAATCTATGAAAAGTCTTCGGGGTAAAAAAGCTAGTGATATAATTTTTGCGGGGAGTAGTAGCAAATCAAGATTGGGTAGCGCCCAAGTGTCTATTTATTTAGATAATTCCGACAAAAGTATTCCCATCGATTATGAAGAAGTAGTGATTACTAGGAAAATTTATCAAAATGGAGATAGTGAATATTTAATTAATAAATCCAGAGTTCGTTTAGGGGATGTTTTAGAATTATTGGCCAAGGCTGGCGTGGGACAACGAAGCTATTCTATCGTTAATCAAGGAATGGCTGATAAACTTTTAAATGCTACACCAATAGAACGACGGATTATTATTGAGGAGGCGGCGGGAGTAAAAGAGTATCAAATGAAGAAAGAAAAAAGTCAACGCAAACTAAAGTCAACAACAAAAAATTTACAACGAGCTAAGGAATTATTGGCAGAAATTGAACCTCATTTACGCTTGCTTAAAAGACAATACAACAAAGCTCAAAAAGGGGAGGTTTACATCGAAGAGTTAAAAGAGAAGCAAGATGGGTTGTATAAATTTTTGTGGAGCGAGCTAGTTACTAGCAAAAGCAAATTTTTAAAACAGCAGGAGGAATCTGAAAAAAAGGTAAACAATTTGCAAGAAGAGATTAATGAATTATCTGATAAAATTAAAGAAGAGTCAGAAAATTCTGTTTCTTACAAGGAAGAAATCAGCCAATTGGAACAAGAAAAAAGAAAAATTTCAGAGGAATTAAATAACCTAGAAAGAAAATTGGTTATCGATGAAGGGCGAGTGGAGTTAGAGAAAGAGAGGTTGCAAAGAATTCAAGAAATAGAATCAGTGCCAGTTAATACCAATCTCATAAAAAAAGAATTAGAGAAAATTAAAACAAGACAGAGTGAGTTGGTGAAAAAAGTTGCTGAAACAAAAGATATCAAGGAAATTCCAAGTTTAAGAGAATATGCCCAAGAGGTATTAGGAGAGTTGCAAAATTTATATGAAGCAGTTATCAAAGGGAGGGTCGAAAAGAAAAAACCAACTAAGGAAATCGCTGAACAAAAGAAAAAGAATGATGAAAAAATTACTAAGCTTAATAAATTTATTAAAGAGAGACAGATTAAACGAGATGCTCTTAGTGATCAGGTCGCAAAACTGAATGATAAAATTGATGCTTTAGTAAAAAAAGACAACGACGAGAGAAGAGCTTCCATTGAAATGGAAGACCAGTTGCGAAAAAAGAGATTTGAAATTGATACTCTAAAAAATGAATTAAATAGTTATCAGATTGAGTTGGCAAAACTAGAAGTTAAAGAAGATGATTTGCGGGGGCAGATAAAAGCGGAGATGAAAATGGAGCCAGAAAAATTGGTAGACGAGCAAGGTCTGGCCTCTAGAGCGATGCGTAGTGAGGGAGAGGCCAGACCTTTAGCGAAGTCGGATATTCAAGAAATCGATGTTGCTGAATGTACCAGTAGAATTTATTGGTTGAAAATGCAATTAGAACAAATTGGAGGAATTGATGCCGAAGTTATTGACGAATACAAAGAGACACAACAGCGTTACGACTTTTTAGTGAAAGAATCTGAAGATTTAAATCAGGCCATGAAGAAATTGGAAACAGTTATTGTGGAAATGGATGAACAGATAAAGGGAAAATTTGCGGAAGCTTTTAAAATTATTAATAAAGAATTTAAACATTATTTTAAGATTATTTTTAATGGTGGTAATGCACGATTGGAGAAGGTAAATATAGCCCTCCCTAGACGAATCAATCAAGGGCTAAAAGGCGAGGAGGACATAAACGTAGAGAATACGAACGAAAATGATGATGAAGAAGAGAAAGAGACCAGAGTTGGTGTTGAAGTCATTGTTAATCCCCCTGGGAAGAAAATTGCTAATGTGGGAATGCTGTCAGGAGGAGAAAGAACTTTAACCTCGTTAGCTTTATTGTTTGCAATTATTTCTCACAACCCACCACCGTTTGCTTTGCTCGATGAGGTGGAGGCAGCTTTAGACGAAGCTAATTCTCGAAGGTTTGGGAAAATACTTAGCGAGTTAGCAGACCAAACGCAATTTATTTTAATTACCCACAATCGTCAGATAATGAAAGAGGCTAGAATAATTTATGGAGTGACTATGCGTGGTGATGGACTTTCCGAACTTCTCTCCATCAAACTCGAAGGAGCCGAAAAATACGCGGAGTGAGAGATGAATTTTAATTTTATGAGATTTCACATTATAACAATTTTTCCGGAAATTTTTGATTCATATTTTAATGAGTCTATTTTGCGTCGGGCACAAGAAAAAAACAAAATAGATATTAAAATTTATAATTTACGAGATTATGCTGATCAAAATGATTCTCGACGAACAGTTGATAATACTCCCTACGGTGGTGGGCCAGGGATGGTAATGATGGTGGAACCTATTTTTAAGTGCGTAGAGGAAATTAAAAGAAAAAGCAAAAAGCGTAAAATAAAAAGTAAAATATTAATCTTGTTAACTTCAGCTAAGGGAAATTTGTATACTCAACAAAAAGCAGAAAAAATTAAAAATAATTATACAGATGTCATAATAATATGTGGACGATATGAGGGGGTAGACGAGAGAGTGGCCAAATATATTGCCGACGAAGAAATCTCTATTGGACAATATATTCTAACTGGCGGAGAGATTCCAGCGATGATTGTTGTGGATTCAATAACCAGGTTGTTAGATGGCGTTTTAGGAAACAAAGAATCATTAGTTTCAGAAACTTATAATAATAAAGATGAGACAAATGCAGACATAGAGTATGGAGTTTTACCTCCTGATAAAATTAATTTTGATTATCCAGTCTATACTAAACCAGAAGAATTTAATGGGTGGAATGTCCCAGAAATTTTATTAAGTGGACATCACCAGAAAATTAAAGAATGGCGAGCGAGAAGTATGAAGAGCAGAAGGCATGACTAAAATATCTAAATATGTTAATATATAAATATATTAACACTAATATATTTATATTAATACAGTAAAATATTATGGGAAGAAAAATACAAGTAGTGGACTATGCTCCACCGCCATCAGAATTGCCAGTGTTAAATGGCCCAGACCATGATGACATTTGTTTTTTTGGTAAAACAAATTATTCTAGCACTTTATCGGAAAGTAAATATGTCTTTGGAATAAAACAGGCTGATCGCACTCGGCATATGTATGTGGTCGGAAAATCAGGAGTGGGTAAATCTAAATTGTTAGAGCTATTAATTCGTCAGGATATTGCTAGGGGTAGGGGTGTTATTTTATTGGATCCCCACGGTGATATCATTGAAGACATTTTGGAATTTATTCCTGAAAGCAGGATAGAGGATGTTTGCCTAATTGATCCTGGTGATGGTGATTTTCCAATAGCTTTTAATCCTTTGGCTAACGTTGATGAGAATTTTAAATTCCAACTAACTCAAGGAATGATCGAGGTTATGAAAAAACAGTTCGGAGCAAATTGGACTCCACGGTTAGAACATGTTTTTAGGTTTACTTTATTAGCTTTATTAGATTACCCACGAGCAACAATGCGTGGTGTAATTCAAATGTTGACCGACCGGGAATATCGACAAAAGGTTATTGAGTATATTCAAGATGATATTGTTAAGAAATTTTGGGCCATTGAATTTGCTGATTGGTCAGAAAAGTTTGATTCCGATGCAATTATTCCCTTGGTAAATAAATTGGGACAATTTTTAGCCGACCCAATGTTAAGAAATATTTTTGGGCAAACTGAAAACAAGGTGGATTTAGGAGAATTAATGAATGACGAAAAGATTATCTTGATAAGTTTATCTAAAGGAAAGTTAGGAGAAGAAAATTCTTCATTCTTTGGGGCAATGTTTTTAACCAAAATAAAACAAGCCGGAATGGCTCGAGCTTTAATGCCTGAAAATGAACGAAAAAGATGTTATGTTTATGCTGACGAATTTCAAAATATTGTCACAGAAACCTTCGAGAATCTTTTGTCTGAAGCTAGAAAGTATGGGTTAGCCATGATAATGGCTCATCAATATGTAGGACAACTTTTGCCAAAAGTTCAGTCAGCTGTCTTTGGTAATGTTGGTTCCATGGTAGTCTTTCGAGTTAGTGGAGAAGACGCAGTAAAATTAAAACCAGAATTGGCACCAATAGCTAAAATTAAAGACCTCATAAACCTGGGGCGACGAGAATTTTATACAAAATTGCTTATTGATGGCGAGTCCTATGATCCTTTTTCGGCAGAAACTTTAGATGTATTACCGCCAAATCATAAATCATACAAAGATAGAATTTTGCAATCTTCTCGGGAAAAATATTCCAAATCTTTAGAAAATGTTTTAGCAGAAATTAAAAAAGAGGAGGGAATAGAAGATCTTACAAACAAGACAATAAAAAAAGAAATTGTCTCCGAATCTAAGCTTGTGGAGCACAACGATAATATTAAGGAGAACAATCTTACTTCGGAGAATGAAAAAACACAAAATATCAAACAAGAAAATGACGGCTTAGACGATTTAGATGCTGAACCATTGATTTAGATATTCTTAAGGTTGAATTGAAAATAAATTATACTTTAGAACATTCTTAAATCTATGATAAAAGGTTCAATAAAAGATAAGTTAAAATTATTCCATAAATTAATCCAACGACTACCTCTGATTTGTGGTGACCAATACGTTCTTTGAGTCTGGGAAAATCTTTTTTTTCCAAAGTACTTTCTTCTACGAGATTTTTTACTAACATATTTAAATAACGACCCTGATCACCAAGATACATTCTTAAACGAAGAGCGTCGTCTAATATCAAAAATCCTAAAGCCATTGCCACAACAAAGGCACCACTATTAATACCATCAACGTAAGCAGTTGTTATTAAAACGGAAATTGCAAAGGCACTATGAGCGGAGGGCATATGCCCGTGAGTTAATACATATTGCCACTGCAATCCATGTCTGAAAGAGTACAATATAAATTTTGTTAATTGAGTAATTATACCTACAACAAGAGGTATAAAAATAATAATTGAAAAATTACTAAAAATATTTTGCATTGTAATAATGTTAAATTTCTAAGACTATACTTATTGTACAACAATTGGCAATATTTTGAAAGTCGTGTATAATAAGAATGTAATAAATTTTTGAATAATGGTTATTAACTTTTTAAAGGTAATTAGCCATTATTTTTCGGGAGTGATTATTTGTCTTTATAATAATCTTTCGTATGATAATATAATAATAAAATAATATGTTAAAACAAAATAAAGAAAGTATGTCCAATATAAAAGTGGCCCAACAAAATATAGAGGCGATGAGAAACCAAGGTAAAAAAACAGGTATTGGTAATTTTGCTCATCCACAAGAAAAAAGAACTTCGGTGCCATCATCACAGATGTCAGATAATCAGAACATAAATAAAACGGAAGGAAGGCTTAATATAGTCATTAAAATACTTTTGTGGAGTGTAATATTTCTTTTGCCTTTGTTTTTTATGCCAAATACGCCTAGTGCACTGGAGTTGAATAAGCAGGTTCTATTAGTAGGTCTGGTTGGAGTAGCCTTTCTGGTTTGGGTTGGAAATATGGCAATTAAGAGCCAGATTAAATTTAGAGCAAATTTTATTTTTATACCTGTCTTCGTATTTTTAATTGTAATGGGGATAAGTACTATTTTCGCTGATTATCCTGCGCAAAGTCTGTGGGGATTTTTTGGCGGAGAAGCAAGGTCATTTATTACTTTAGTCTTTTTTGTTGCTTTTTTTGTTTTATTTGTTAATAGTATTAAGAGCAAAAAAGATATATTGGTAACATTGTACGTAATATTGATTAGTGGTTTTTTGACGGTGACTTTTGGTTTATTACAATTATGGGGTAAGTATATATTACCCATCGATGGGACACATAATATATTTTTCAATTCTATTGGTTCAATGTATCTATTTGGTGTTTATACAAGTATTCTATTTTTACTATCACTAAACATGATTATTTATACCAAAAAAATAATCATGAAGATTTTATTAGGAATAATAACATTATTCTTTTTTGCGACACTAACTATAGTCAGTTTAAAAATTATTTGGATCATATTAATAATTGCAATATCCCTAATTCTAGGAAGACTAACCATTGGTAATAATGGAACAAAATCTTCTACTAATAGTATTATACCGATGATTTTCTTAGTTTTAGCACTATTGATGGTCTTACAGAAGCAACCACTAATCAAAAAACAATTGCCAGTTGAAGTTTTATTAACTCATAAATCATCTGCAAGTATAGCGTGGAATGCTATAAAGACTGATTTTTTGCTTGGTTCTGGCCCATCTAATTATATTAATGTCTATAGAAAATTTAGACCAACAAATTTAGGTAATTTTTGGTCAACCAATTTTAATACTTCTTCCAGTTATTTTCTAACCTTAGTCTCCACTGTTGGAGCTTTAGGCGCATTGTCTTTCTTAACGCTAATAGTCTTGGGAGTTAAATATATGTTCAGAGGAATATTTTCACAAGACGATGAAATATCAATGCTCGGTGTCGGCATCGGTAGTATTTGGATTTTAATAACTCTGAGCCTTCTATTCTATGTTATTAATATCACTATCCTATTTATGTGGTGGGTTTCATTATCTTTATTGGTTTCAATATTAGCCTTCAATCCAAAGACTGAATTAAGAGATTTCTCTACTGGATCAAATTCAGAAAAACCATCATTACTTTTTTCTTTTGTATTTGTACTAGTTATAATTGGAGTAATTGTAGCTCTCTATACTCAAGGACAGAAGTATGTGGCAGCTATACATTTTAATAAAGCCTTAATTGCTGATGCTAAAGGGAAAAATATAGATGATGTCGTTAAGGAAATAAATTCAGCAGTAGATTTGGATATGAATAAGGATCTTTATTATAGGAATAGGTCTTTGGCTTTTTTTGCTATGGCCAATAAAAGAATCGCTGAAAAAGGTAAAGATTTTAATGCTGAAGATGCAGCCTACGTTAGCGAATTAATAAAAGAGGCTTTGAGGGATGCCAATACGGCCAAAGAATTAAATCCTAATGATGTGGATAATCAAATGGCACTCGTTAGAGTCTATGAAAGTTTATTACCAACCATGGAAGGAGCTGGAGATAAAGCTGTAGAGTTTGCCAATGAGGCGGTAAAGGATGATCCAAATAATCCAGCTGTTTATCAAAAATTAGCTACTATCTATGTGACAATGGCGGATTTGGAGAGTCTTAAAAATAAATCAGCAGATAAGAAAGAATTACCAGAAAAAGCCAAAGAATATCTAGTGTCTGCCAAGAAGAATGTGGATAAGGCGATTGATTTAAAATCAGATTTTTTGCCAGCAAGATTATTATTGGTTGGTATTTTTGACAGAGAGGGAAATTCCGATGAGGCTACTAAAGCTATGATTGAAAGTCGAAAAACTTTTCCAAATAGACCAGATTTGGCTTTTCAATTAGGATTGTTGTACCTAAGAAATGATAAGTTGGATGAGGCTGGCGGACAATTTGTACAAGCTGTGAAGCTTGACCCTAATTACGCTAATGCTCACTATTTTCTTGGACTTGTTCTTGATAAAAAAGACAAGAAGGACATGGCAATTAAAGAATTTGAAAAAGTCTTGGATCTAAATAAAGGTAACAAATTAGTAGAAAAAATCATAGAGAATTTAAAGGCTGGCAAAGAAGCTTTAGCTGGTTTGCAAAAACAAAATAAAGTAGACAACACTGTTGTGGAAAAAAAGAAAGAGAGTAAAACTCAACCAAGCATAAATCCAGATATCAATGAAGGACAAATAATTCCAGAAGAAGCAGCTCAGAATATTGAGAATAGTCAAAGTTCAGATACTAATAATTCTGGAAATACTTCTGAAGGAAATGAGAATGTTGATTCAAGTAATACTGATACAAATGGTAATGCACAACAAAACGGGAATACACAATAAAGAATTATCTTATGCTATAATTTATTATTGAATAGGTAATAATAAACAAAGGACCCAGTACTATTGGGTTCTTTATTAATTGACAGCACAATTAACGCGCTATAATAATTGACTTCTTAATAAATCATTGGTACAATGCATATATGTCCCGGTAGCTCAGTTGGATAGAGCAACGGCCTTCTAAGCCGTAGGTCGCAGGTTCGA
>CAZRER010000035.1:0-8405 GCA_964599525.1 uncultured Bdellovibrionales bacterium | reverse complement strand
TCCCAATGAGTAACTGAACCAAGTTTTTCGACTTCCTTTTTGACTAAAGGAAGTTTTTCTAACTCTGGGTCAAAGGCAATTACTCGCTGAGCCTCAATTTTTGCCTGTTCAATAGTTTTTACATCGGAAAGTGATTCCATAGCAATGTCTGGAATACCAGATTGTGCTGTCCCCATAAATTGTCCTGGACCACGAAGTTTTAGATCGGCTTCAGAAATTTTAAAACCATCGTTAGTTTTTTCCAAGACACTAAGTCGAGCAGTAGTATTGCTCACATTATCAGAAGTAAACAGAAAACAATAGGACTGATATTCGCCTCGACCAACTCGTCCTCTAAATTGATGAAGTTGAGACAATCCAAATCGTTCTGCTCCTTCAATAATCATAATCGTGGCGTTGGGAACATCGACACCAACCTCCACCACAGAGGTTGCTACTAAAATATCTATTTTTTTGTTTTTGAAATCTTCCATAATTTGATTTTTTTCTATAGGTTTCATTTTTCCATGTAATAGTCCAAGCTTAAATTCAGGAAAAACATTTTTTTGTAACCGCTCTCGTTCTTCTGTAGCAGCTTTTACTTCCGACATTTTTGAAGTTTCCTCAACTAAGGGAAAAATTATGAAAGCTTGTCGTCCTTGTTGTAGTTGTTGCCTTATAAATTGATGTACCTGATCTCGTCCAGCCGGTTTGACCACCTTAGTTATAATTTCTTTTCGCCCAGCCGGAAATTCATCAATAATTGATAAATCTAAATTACTAAACATTGCCAAAGATAAAGTTCTCGGAATTGGCGTAGCCGTCATACTAAGTAAATGAGGGGTTATTTTCGTATCTTGATTATTATCTTTAGATTTTTTCGTTTTAGTAGATTTATTTTTAGTTTTCCCACTAGCCGACGACAACTCCACAGCATCTTGCTGTAAAAAAGCTCGTTGCCTAACACCAAAACGATGTTGTTCATCAATAATTGCCAAACCAAGATTTTTAAAAATAACACTTTTTTGAATAATGGCGTGAGTACCAACGATTAAATCAATCTCCCCGCTAGCTAAATTTTCTAACAATTTTGGTTTAGTAATTTTTTTATCCGGCTTATTCGCTGGTGCACACCTTACTTCTGACCGAGTTAAAATTGCAATTGTGAAATCAAGTTTACTAAAAAATCTTCGTAAACTATTATAATGTTGTACTGCCAAAACTTCCGTGGGGGCCAAGAGGGCAACTTGATACAGTTGGTTCATAACAGACAGGGTGGCGATAGCTGAAACTACAGTTTTTCCCGTACCAACATCTCCCTCCAGAAGACGGTTCATGGGCTGGTCTTTTTCCAAGTCTTTAATAATTTGCCAAGTACATTTTTTTTGAGCATTAGTTAGAGTAAATGGTAGGGAGGAAACAAAACTCTTAACATAATCTTCATTAAACGGAATTTTTGGAGCAATTCTTTTATTCCAATCCTTTTTAGATAGTAATGATTTTAATTGTATCAAAAATATTTTTTCAAAAGCAAATCTTTTTTTAGCTATTTCCACCTCCTTCATTGAGCGAGGAAAATGTATATGTTGTAAAGCTGTTGCTAAATCTACTAATTTTTGAGATTTTAAAACATCTTGAGGAATAAAATCTTCTACTTCAACATTTGCTAGCAAATCTTTCATCGTTCTTCTGAACCAAAAACTTTTTAAACCGGCCGTCTCAGGATAAATGGGAGCCATAATTCCAGTATCACATCCAGTGTCGGCGTCGCTAGAAGGAAGATCGGCGTCAATCTGAATAACAGTTTCCGATTGTTCTCGCTGTAAAGCACTAACGGGTATAAATTCAAAATTTGGATGAGAGAAAAAAGCCTCATTTTTTTTATCAATGCCAATTTTTCCACTAATACGAATAGCCTTGCCTTTGGTTAAATATCTTAAAGGCGCTGGAGTGTTAAACCAAGTAGCCTTAATAGATCCAGTGTCGTCCTCAACATAAGCTTCGGTGATGGTCATTCGTCGGCGATAGGCTTGGCTAGTTTTTACACTGCTGACACGCCCTTGAATAGTTATTGTTTCCCCAATGGTTATTTGATCTACTTTTTTAAATTCGGAAAAGTCATCATAACGATGAGGTAAATGATACAAAAAATCACCGACAGTTTTTATGCCGAGATTTTCTAGTTTAGTTAAATATTTTTTTCCAACCCCATCGATTACATCGACAGGCTCATTCATTTTAAACATAAATACAAATGCGAAAAGTGATTACCCTTTAAGAGGCGCAAGCTAACAGAAGCATCAAATAAAAAAATCTACTTTATAACTTTCAACTTATTACTTTTAGCTAGACGAATGTCTGTGCACTTGGCAGGAGTTGAACCTACGACCTTTCGGACCGCAACCGAACGCTCTATCCACTGAGCTACAAGTGCAAGGTTATTTTTTTATGTATTATTATCAAAGAATAGTCGCAACCGAACGCTTCCCGTTTTCACTGCGTTACGAACGGGCAGGTATCCGCTGAGCTACGAGAGCAAAATAAACTAATCATTTATATTTTAATTCTAGCACATTTTAACCCTATCAGAAAATAATAAAAAAAGCTAGTGCAAAAATGAATATAAATAACTGAAAATATATTTTACGGGAAAAACTAAAATAGTTTGATTATTTGACTTGGTGTAATATAATATTATTATAGGAATAGATAAAAAATGAAGTTTATCTTTATGCAAGTTAATAAATTAGAAAAACAGGAATTATTTATAATAAAATGAAAAAAATATTAAAAAATCATTGGGGCGCTGTAGTTTTATTTGCTTTTGGGTTATTTATGGTTTTTGTTCGCTCGGCGTGAAGTTTAGATGGAGATGAAGCAATTTATACACAAGTAACTAAGGAAACCTTAGCGAATAATTATTCTATAAACAAATAGAGGCAAGGCCTCTACCTGTTCCTAAAATACATTCTCCAAAAAATCAAGCACAGATTCTTTGTGGACTTCTTCCGGAATGTAATTTAGTAAAAGCTTTCTTATTTTATTAGGATCTTGATCACCAAGCGGAATATGAACATAGGGAAGGAAATGGGCGGTTGTCTTGATAGATAATTCTTTTCGTCCCAATTTTCCTGGTTCATAAAAAACCCAAAAGTCTTCAATGTCGAGAAATTCATAAAATCTGTCGTGGGCAACAATTCCAGTCTCACAAATTGCAAAATTATATGTTTCGGGATCTTTTTTCTCAAACAAATAAACAATTATTCCTGACAGAATTAATATGATACTTAGTAGAAAATTATCTTTTAATAAACTATAAGTTAATAAAATAATAAGCAAAACAAAAAGAATAATACCCCACCAAGGATGACGTTCAAAGTTTTCGAATTTTTTAGCTTGCCAGGAGAGCAAATAATTGTTTTTGTTTTTAGGCATTTTTCTATTAATATAACTCTTGATATATTTATAGTTTACCACTAATTGTAAAAAAGTAAAAGTTTTAGTATAATGATTATATGGTAGAAAAAATAATTATAGTATCCCCACGAGGTTTTTGTGCGGGTGTTACCAGGTCGATTAAAGTAGTAGATGATACACTAGCTCTTTTTGGTGCCCCAGTTTATATCAAGCATGCTATTGTTCATAATAAAACCGTAATTAAAGATCTGGAAAACAAAGGGGCCATAATAGTAGAAGATATCAATGAAATACCAGAAGGGTCGGTGGTTATTTTTAGTGCACATGGATCCCCGCCTAAACACTTTGAGCAAGCCAAAAAAAGAAACTTAAAATTGATAGATGCAACTTGTCCATTGGTAACAAAAGTTCATTTTGAAATAATCAAAGCTGTTCAAGCCGGGCAACAGCCCATTTATATTGGGCATCAGGGACATGTCGAAGCTGAAGGAGTTATTGGCGAAGCAGAAAATATTAAAGTTCCCATCGTGGAGACAATAGAAGATGTAGAAAAATTGGAGTTAAACTTAAAAAATAATCAAAAAATAATTATTTTAACCCAAACAACATTTAATGTAGATAAAATAAAAAAAATAATTAAAAAAATAAAAACTAAATTTAAAAATGTTATGGAGCCAGCCGATAAGGATATCTGTTATGCTACCACTAATAGGCAGAAGGCTATTGCAAAATTAGCCAAAGAAGTAGATTTAGTTTTAGTAGTAGGATCTAAAATATCATCTAACTCTAATAGATTAGTAGAAGTTGCCAAAGAAAGTGGAAGCGAGGCTAAATTATTGGATAGTGTTGAGGAAATTAAAGATGATTGGCTTAAGGGGGTAAAAACTGTTGGATTATCAGCTGGGGCTAGTGCGCCAGAATATAAAGTGCAGGAAATTATTAAATATTTTATGGATAAAGGGGCTAAACAAAAAAAATTGGTTGGGGTAGAAGAGAATATGAAATTTAGTGAACCAGTGGAATTAAAAAAGATGCGAGCAAAAGTATCCACTCTAGACGAGTGAGTGGCCTAGACAGCTGAAAAGTATAAAGTATAAAGTATAAAGTATGGATAGTATAAAGATTGAAATAAATAGCGGAGAGTTTAAGGTTGATAAAAATTTTGTAAAAAATTCAGTCCAGGATACAATACGGGAATTGCAAAGTAATAGTGGATTAGAGACCGAACAGGAGGTGGAAATTAGTGTAGCGGTTGTTAGTAAAAGTAAAATTAAAGAAATAAATAAAAAATGGAGAAATAAAGACGAAAAAACAGATGTTTTATCATTCTGTTATGAAAATACTGATACAAAATTAGAAGGGGAAGTAGTGTTGTGTTTAGACATTATTAAAGAAAATGCCCAGGAAGATGGCATTAAAATAGAAGAAGAATTAAGAAAAAATATTATTCATAGTATTCTACATATTACCGGTTACCAACATGGAGAAGAAATGTTCAAATTGCAAGATAAAATTTTAGAAGCAAAATTAACTTAGACGTCCGACGTCTAAGTACGCATAAATATAAAGCTGATTTTCTATAAATACCCAGTTTTATGTGTGAGTTAGTTTTTAATTTTAAATTTAAAAATAAAATGATAGATATAAAAAAATTTATTAAAAGTTTCAAGTTTGCCATAGAGGGATTAGTTCACCTTTTTAAAACTGAACAAAATTTTAAAATAGAAATATTGGGAGTGTTAGTTGTTAGTATTTTAATAATTTATATTCAATTGACGGCTATAGAAACTGTTATTTTAATTATGGTCACAGCTAGTGTATTGGTGATGGAAATAATAAATAGTGTTTTGGAAAGACTGTTAGACATTTTAACAAAGCGCAAAAGTAAAAATTTTAAAATACTTAAGGATACTATGGCTGCAGCGGTATTGTTAAACGCCATTGTGGCCGTTATTGTGGCAATTATTATTTTTGGGCAATATTTTTAAAGGTAATCTTTTACACCTTTAAACGACGGTAAACATCTTTGATAAATATTTAATAACACCTTTCATGTTTAATTTAAAATTTAAAATTTAAATTCAATTTAAAATAGTTAAATGATTTAATGTTTAATTTTAGGAATTTAAGAACTTAGGAATTTAAACATTTAATTATTTAAAATTTTATCATTCATTTAAAATTTCGAATTTCAAATTACCAATCCAAGCTTGACCAGCATATTATTAAATTTATTAATAATTTTAAATAAAACTGGTATATCTAATTATTGGGATTGGTCAGCCTGTGGTTGGAAAATTGCTTAGCTATGTGAGGGGTTACGTTTGACACTCTAGAGCTTTTTGTTATAATGTAAACATAATCAAGAATACAAAGTATTCTGGTTGGACATTAACAATTAAAGATCAAAGATCATATCTTAATGTGGTATATTAAAATATATTATATGTATGATATGGCGCTTTCTAGAAAGAGAGGTGAAAAGTATGGAAGAAAACCAAGAAATCCAAGAGGATTTAGGAAATGGAGGGAAAGTAAAAAATTGGCTACAAGATAATATCCGTGTTATTTTGTCCGTGTTAATAGTCGCTACTATTATGGCTGGAATATATTCATATTCTAAGCGAACAGTAATTTCTACAGACACAGATAATGGTACGGAAATTAATCTTGTTGAAGCTGACAAAGAAAACGCAGACGATAACAGTGCTGTGGTAGTTGTTGGAGAAGACGACGAAAGCAATAAAACAGAAAAGGCGAAATCTGGCTCATCGGAAAAACTTTCCGTAGAACAAGACAACCAAAAGACTGAAGAAGCTAAAAAAGCCGAGGAAGCTAAAAAAGCTGAAGAGGCTAAAAAAGCCGAGGAAGCTAAAGTGGCTGAAGCTAAAAAAGCTGAAGAAGCCACAAAAGTTGAAGTTCAAAATTCTAGCGAAGAAACAAATACATCATTTGAGGAAGTCGCTGGAGCTGGAGACAGTTTGACAACCCTAGCTCGACGAGCTACAAAACATTATTTAGAAAAAAATCCAACAGAAGGACTAAGTAATGAACACAAGATTTACATAGAAGATTATCTTCGAAAACAAATTAAACAGCATCAGAATGTTAACTTAGGAGAAAAAGTTAGTTTTTCTAAAGATTTAATTAGTCAAGCAGTAAATGCTTCTAAAAATTTAAATGATAAACAACTTAATAATCTTAAGAAATATTCTGCCAGGGTTACTGGACTGTAAAATATGAAAATAAAAATTTTCATTTAAATGAAGAAATTTAATAGATCTTTAAACAAAAATTCCGGTAACATCCGGAATTTTTGTTTAGGGATTTATTAGAAATATAAATATATGGGAATGTTTTGGATCAGTCTCATTAATAGGTCATTTACGAGGAAAAGATTTGAGCTCGGCAGAGTTGTAACGAAGTGAAGACGATGAAGAGGTCGAATCTTGGCCGGACTATACACATTAAGCTGTAGGCAGAGATTCAATCTCCTCCTCGCCTCATTCTTCGGCTCCGCCGAGATTAAATCTCTACTTACTATTGCCATTTTGTGGGATAACCCACTTTTGCGTGTGAGCCAATGTTTTCTATATCTAGACAGTTGATGTCAATTAGTAAAGAAATATTAACAATTGTTAATAACTATGTCAATAAGTCTAATAAACCAATAGTATAAAGAAAATGGACTGTTGATAACTCAATAAAAACAATAAAATTTTTGTCAAGTTTTAGAAAATCTAGGTAAAATTGACTTTTACCTCTAAAAATGCTATAATATATGTAGGTTAATTAAGGGGGACCTATGGGGTGGTTCATAATTTGTGAACCGCTTTTTTTTATTGCTTCGCAATCGCAGACTAACGCGGAGTAGATGCAGAACAATGCGGAAAGATAAGCCATTTCTAAATATTTCTCCCAAAAATTATTATTTTAAGCCACGGGTGTTTTGCTTAATCCCCTTAAGTTGAGCAATAGGCTTAAAATAATAATTTTTGGGCAGAGTGTGTCCTAAAAATAAAAGAAAAGATTCTAATTTAGAAAAGATGCTAGAAATAATACAAAAATTAAGAGAGTTGAATAATCCGCCGATTATAATATTCGGAGGAGCTCTTTTGATTTTTATAGCAATTTTAATAAAAAAGGCTTTTCCCTATGAAAAATATTATAAATTTATAAAACATTTAACAGGACTAGGAATAATTTTATTAACATTGTTAATTATTTGGACAAACAATTTTCAAGCATTAAATTTTAATACAAACTTTTTAAAAACAACCATTTATAACAAAAAATCAATAAACAATATAAAAGACAAAAACAACAATTTTCAACAATTAAGATTTGATAAACTAAGCAAAACTTTAAATATTTCTGATGGAAACAAAGTAAGTCTATCTAGTCTAGTTAAAGAATATTATGCTGGTAAAGGAATTGAAATAGATAATGATATAATTTCTCTAACAAATAAAAATTCCGAAGGAACCTATGGTTCCACAACAAAAATACCAGTAGTTACTGTAGATCGTCAAGGTAGAATTACAAACATTATTGAAAAGAACATTAATTTTAGTGATACAGTTTTAACCGAACAGCAAGTAGATGATTATGTAAACAATAATGGATACTTAGTGGTAGAAGTTGATGGAGACACAACTAATGAGTTAAATACTTCATTTTTGCTCAATGGAGATAATCTAACAGTTACTGATCCAGGAGGAAGCCTAACAGTTGATTTGTCCCATTATATTATGGATACAGAGTCGATCAACGAATTGGGAGATGTTGATACAATTACTAGCACACCTTCCAACGGAGAAGTTTTAGCTTGGAATTCTGCTACTAGTCGGTGGGAACCTAACTCCGCTTCAGCAGGTAATACAGATAACCAGCAAATAACTCTTAATAACACTACAAATATTATTACCCTCTCTAATGGCACCGGAACAGATACCACAGTTGACCTATCAGCCTACTTAGATAATACAGACAATCAGCAAATTTCCAGA
>CAZRER010000034.1:0-8602 GCA_964599525.1 uncultured Bdellovibrionales bacterium | reverse complement strand
CTGCCTAACTCCTGTACTAGGCGTCTAGTAGTTTGAACATATTTATTTATAGTTTCAACCATATGAACAGGTATTCTGATGGTTCTAGATTGGTCAGCTATTGCTCTAGTGATTGATTGTCTAATCCACCAAGTGGCATAGGTAGAAAACTTGTAACCTCTTTTGTAATCAAATTTTTCTACTGCTCGGAACAGCCCAATGTTTCCTTCTTGAATTAAATCCAAGAAAGAGAGACTATGCCCTCGGCCTACATATTTTTTAGCAATAGAAACAACTAGTCTGAGATTAACTTCTGTTAATTCTTTTCTCGCTAATTCGTCTCCTTTCTCAATTCTTTTGGCTAATTCGACTTCTCTTTTCCCATCAATTAATTCTGTTTTACCAATTTCTTGTAAATACATTTGTACAGAATCAGATAAATTACCGCTTTCCGCACTGATTCGTTCATTATATTTTTTCTTTTGCACCTCTGGGCTTTCTTTCGATTCTTTCTCTATCTCATTTTTAATAAGTTCATCTGAGGTAATCACTCTAATACCCGCTTCTTCTAGTTCGCCATATAACTCCTCAATGGCTAATACATTTTCTTCCAAGTTTCCAAATAAATGTATTATCTCATCTTCAGTAACAAAACCTCTTTGTCTGCCTTGTTCTAAAAATTTTATTTTTTTGTCAGAATTATTAACACTTTCTTTTTTAGTAGAAACTTTTTTATTTACAGTTCTTTTTTTTATTGGAGAAATCTTTTTTGTTACTTTTCGTTTTTTTATAGTCGGTTTTTTTCGACGAGAACTTATTGTTTTTTTACGAACAGATTTCTTTTTAGTAGTCGTTCGTTTTGCTTTACTTTTTGGCATTATGTTAGAAATTTAGGAAATTACAAATTTATAGATTGAAATAAAACAAACGATATATTATACACTTTAATATAATATATTTTTTAATTTATCCATTAATTTTACAATAGCATTTTCATCATTGTTTTCTTCTGCTTGCTTTAATAATAATTCTATTTTTTTAATTTTCTGTGTTTTATATATTTCTTCTAAATCGCTAATTATGATTTGCCACTCTTTTTTTGGGTTGATTTCTGCTTCAATCAATTTACCACCATCATTTTGATAAAGAAGTTTAGAGATACATTCATTGACTTGTTTTTCATAATGGCCTAGTTTTTCACCGTTTTTAATCAAATTAAATATTTCTAACATTTCTCCTGAGAAAAAAACAGTTGCTTTAATTTTGGAGATAGCATTCATAAGTTCTCTCGGAAATGAAGCCATTAACCCAATTAATCGACATTGCAATCTTAGTTTTTTAGTAACACTTTTCTTTTGTTTTTTGTCTTCGCTCTTAGTGACAGACGGATTGGTTTTTTTAAGAGGCGTCACCATTTCTTTCCTATTATTTAATTTAACCTTTTCTGACAAATTTGTCAACAAAGTTTCATCTGTTTGCGTCTTTATAGATAACTTTTTAATCCAATAGGTTTTTTCAATAGGGTCAGCAATGTCCTTAATAATATTTAATAATTCTCTAACAATAATTTTCCTCTCTTGAATGTCTTCTGGATTATATTTTTCAAAAGTTGTTTGAAAATAATATTCCATTACTGGCACCGCCTCTTCAATTGCCTTTCGCCAAGCCCGTTCATCTTTTAAGACTAATTCTCCAGCATCTTTAATTCCACTAGGTAGTAAAATAATTTTAACCTGCATATCATTTTGTAAACAAATCTGGATACTTTTTTTAGTAGCTTTTTGTCCGGCTCCATCCATATCAAAACTAAGTTTAATTTTATCTGTGTACCTCTTTAAAATTTTAACTTGAGTGTCGGTTAGAGCTGTTCCGGAAGCGGCAACAATATTTTTAATACCAGCTCGGTGAGATAATACCACATCCATTTGCCCCTCGACTATAATTGAGTAACCACTAGAACGAATAGCTTGTTTAGCCTGATATAGACCATACAAGACCTTACTCTTGTCATACATTTCAGATTGGGGGCTGTTAATATACTTAGCGGTTTTTTCATCGCCACCTGGAATGACTCGCGCTGAATAGCCGATTACTTTTCCATTAATATTAATAATTGGAAACATTATTCTATTTCTAAAGCGATCATAATAGTTAGCTGCCTTGTTGAAATTATCACCTTGTTTTGGTATAATTAAACCAGCTTTCTTAATATTTTCTAATTTATAATTTTTCTTTAGCAAATATTCTACCATTGCTCGCCAACTATCTGGAGAATAACCAATTCTAAAATTTTTAATTAATTCGCCCGTTAAACCTCGTTTTTTTAAATATTCTAATAATTGTTTTGAATTTTTTCCCTTAATCAAAAGTCGTTGATAAATTTTTGTAGATAATTCTAAAATATCTAAAATTTCTTGTTTCTGACTACGCTCCTGTTTATATTTAGCACTGTTAAATTTTGGCAATTCTACATTAGCTCGCTCCGCAAATCTTTCTAGGACATCTCTAAATTCTAGGCCTTCAATTTTTTGCACAAAAGTAAAAATGTCTCCTCCTTCTTGACAACCAAAACAATACCAAAAATTCCTTTCGGTATTTACCGTAAATGATGGAGTTTTTTCGTTATGAAAGGGACATAATGCTTTATAATTTACTCCTGACTTTTCCAATTTCACATACTCCCCTATAATTTCCGCCACTCCCAGCCTTTCCTTAATTTGCTCTACCTCACTAGACATTTTTTAAATATTTTAAAATTTGACTTTTAAATAGACTTAAGTCATCTATTTTCTCTCTTAAATACTTATAGACCTTTTTTCGATTAATTTTTCCATATTCGTGTACCAAAATATTACGAAACCCAACAATGCCATCTAACTGCTTGACTAATTTTTTAGATATAATTTTTTGCTCAAATAATAAACTGACTGCATCTTGATTGTCTTCCGGTCTACTTAAATTGTTATCAACTATTACTAATTGTACTGTGTCAATTACAACCTGAATTGATAATTGTAGATATCGTTCAGTGGTACCAAAATAATAAAAATTTGTTAAAAACTGTTTTTCACTGCCAACCTCTTTATTAAGCTTTCTTAAATATTCATCCAGCTGTTGCATTTTGTCATAAATTTTATTTCTGGTGGTTGGCGTCATTTTCGTTTTATTAAAAATTATTTTGCCACTCAAAAGTGTTACTTCTAAATATTTTTTACTAACTCTCTTTCTCTGTAAGCTTCATTATACATTTCTAAGAATGGTCTAAAATCATAATAATCGTTAGCTGTTTGCAAATCAAAATTAAGTAAGGCGTCGTAGTCTTTTTTGAAAATAATTCTACCCGGTTGAATGATGGAAAATTTAAATAGAATATCTTTAATATCGTTTAAAGATACAACCTCTACTTTTTTATTATCAAAAATTTTTGGTAACACTGACATTAATTGTAACCGTTTTTGAAATCTCTTCTCTTCGGCTAGATTTTTTTGGAACATCACTGCAATATCCACATCGCTACTTTTAATGGCCGTTCCATTAGCCTGTGACCCAAAAAGGTAAGCAAAAATTACCTGCTTCTGCTCAAGTATTTTATCAATTTCCTTTTGTTGTCTTGAATTTATTTGCATCTTTTTTTAAAATTAATATATCACTCCATGATTATTGACCTTATTATTATTATACACTTTACCACCCACTAAGTCCAACTATTTTGTGATTATAACATTAAGTAAAACATGCTTTAACATAATTATTCGTAATCTCTCACTACTTTTCACAGTCCATTGCCCGTACTCACTAAAAGCCGGGCTTTTCACTCGGAATATCATCGCTTCGCTCTTCTATTCCTCCCTCTGAAAGCCCGACTTTATTCATACTCTTTTTAAAATTGTTTAGCTATGTGAGGAATTACAATTATTCTCTTGCTTCCTTGTGACTGTCATACTATACTTAGGTTAGACAAAAATTAATGTTTTTATAGAAATACAAAGTAGTCACCAATTTATAAATCTTAACTAATTTATAATTTATAATATTTATTATAAACCATAAAAAATAAAATTATGTCCATAAATAAAAAGAGTAAACTTAAAGAAAAATTATCATTGTCAATTTTTGAACTAATATTTCTAATTTGGTCGGGGGGCGTGATGTTGTCAATTGTGTTGGCAATTTTGGGAATTTTTTATCCGAGTGTTGTGGGAGGATATTTATTGTTGTCAGTATTTATTATTTGGCGGCTACAGAAGAAGGAAATTTCGAAAAAAAATAATCTCTCTTTGGCAGGCAGGCTAATTATTAAAAAGTTTTCACGCAGTGAACAACTTCTTTTGGTTAGTCTAATTATTTTTGCTAGTTTTTTATCATTTTTTACCATACCAACAATTTTTGGCGGGCGAGATGAAGGTTCTCTTTCCACTTCCGCTCTACTTATCAATAGAGATCATGCACTAAAACATCAAGGTAAATTAATAGACACCTTTGGAACAATTTATGGTGAAGGAAAAGCTTTGAATTTTCCCGGATTTTTCTACCAAAAAAATAATAAAGGACACTTCATTTTAAAAAGTCAATTCTTGCCAGGTTACTCTAGTTATTTAGCTAATTTTGCTTGGCCTAAACATATTAATTTAGTAAAATATGCCAACGCTTTGCCTTTAATTATATTTTTGTTGGCTTTCTACTCAGTTATAAAGCTACTAACTTTTTCGTCTCCTAACTCAGTTAGGTCTTCTATTTTAGGAACTGTTCTGCTGGCTTCAGTCGTGCCCTTAGGGTTATTTTATAAATTCACCCTTTCGGAAATATTTTTTGCTAGCTTACTTTGGCCAAGTTTGTATTTTTTAATTAAATATTTGAAACAAAAAGGAAACAAATTTTCCCTTTGGTGTTACTGGTTGATATTTATTCCGTTGTTACCAACGGTATTTGTTCGCATCGAAGCTTTAGGAATTATTTTTACTTTAATTTTAATTTTAATCTTGACTTCTCATAAACAACTACAGAAGCCAAATTACCAAGCACCTATTTTGCTGTTAATTTTAATGGTTGTTGCTTCTCTATTTATCTTTAGTGATTTTTTTGTTATTGCTCTAAAAGGATTATTAAATTCTTTTGGTAGTAGTAATGACTTCGTATCTCCCACTAAAATTTCACATTCTTTTATTCCAAAAAACTGGAAAGATTTTTATCTTTTTAAACTATTTTATTCCTACAATTTAATTCCCTTATTTTTCTTCGCTATTATAGGAATTTTCAAATTATTTAAAGAGAAAGCCTGGTTAATACTTACGCCTCTATTTTTTCTCGGAATAACTAGCATTTATTTAATTGATGCTAATATTTCTATGGATCATCCTTGGATGTTACGTCGCTTTGTTTTTGCCATAATTCCTTTAGCTGTTTTATATACTATTATTTTTTCAACTCGCTATCCTCTTAGACAAAAATCAATCCAAACAGCCATTATCTTTTTAATTATTGCTTCCAATGTTATTATAGCTATACCTTTTATAACTTTTAAACAAAATATCAATCTGCTAGAACAAGTTGAAAATTTAAGTAAAGAATTTAAAACCAACGATTTAATTTTAGTTAGCCAAAAATCATCTGGTTCTGGCTGGTCTCTTATTTCTGAACCACTTCGTACTATTTACAACAAACAAGCTGTTTACTTCTTTAATCCAAACGATTACACTGAAATAGACACAAATAAATTTAACAAAATTTATTTAATAACTTCCAATAGAGAAATTGATCTATATAATAAAAAACTTTCTTTAAAAAAAGTCAAGGATTACTCTCTTAAAAATCAGCTTATTCAGCCAACAAAAGACCCTCTACGACCACCAAAATTTATCTTAACCAAAACTAAGGGAGTGATTTATGAAGTTATAAAGTAGATTAAATTAAAATAGGGGAAAATAAATAAAATAGATAGAAGCACCCTTCCACTTATTTTACTGAATTAATCAAAAGAAAGATAACTCATTACCATCGCCAGCCAAACCCAAAAGAAAGCGATTAAAAATCCAGTGTTAAATAAATTTGGAATTAAAATTGCAAAGAAAGTCAGCAGAAAAAATACTCCTACAATTTCTTTTGGTTTACTAATTTGTTGGTTTGTCTGAGAAAGATTACTATATTTTTTTGATGTTAATTGTAGCATTTTTAAGCCGACTATAAATGGCGTCATTAAAATTAAAATAAAAATTGCTAAACCAGCTATTCCCATAGACAATAAAACCTCCATAAAAATGTTAGAAGAATTTAAATTGTGCCCTAAACTATCTTTGCCTAGGAATACCCCACTGCTACCGAGCCCCTGTCCGAAAAGCCAATTCTTTTTTATTTCTCTCCAACTTTTTTTATAAATATCTTTTCTAACTATAATACTGGGATCAGGACGATAGACTTCTTTAATTATTCCTCCGTTTTGTTTTTCAAATTCAATATCTTCTAAATTAATATGATGACAACCATAGTTTGATAGCTCTTGAATGCTGGCAATTTTATCTCCAGCATTTATATTTTGTTTGTTTATATTTTTCTGACAGCTGATAGTTATTTTTTGTAAACCACTTGTTGAGCTAGCTACTCTATTCCCCAGATGAAAATCTGATAATCCAAAAATATTTAGCAAAATTAAAATTATTCCAATTTTTATTCCGGCAAATAATATTGTTTGTAAAGAATTTTTCCAACCATCTTTTAGAAAAACTATTATTACATATATTAGGAGAATTACTATTGCTCCTAACCAAGCGCTTCGAGAAACTGTTAAAACTAATTCTGTAATTACAAAAAATACTAGAATATTTAATAAAAATTGAAAAATTTTCAATCCTGACCAATTGGCAATTCTTAATTCTGTTAATCTTTCTATTTTTTTTCCTAAACAACTAGAATCTTTTCTTAATAATTTTAGTGCATATTTAAATCCTAAAATTAAAGCCAAAGTAAAAACCAAATACATTCCCAGCCAATCAGGTTCAGTAAAGGTAGAATTAATTCTTTTATCCATGACTTGAAATGATAGCCAACCAAACTTACTGGCGATGGATTGGTATAATCCGAAAAACAAAACAGCATCTATTCCTACGAAGAAGAACCAAATATTTTCTAATAATTGCTTAGGTGTTCGAGTGAAGTTGCGTGCCAGCCAATAAAGCCCCAGAAATGAAAACAACACCAAGCTAAGTTTCAGAGAATTACCAACATTTGGAGCAAATTGAGCGCCTATTAAACTAGCCACCCCAAGAAGTAATACAAGGCGATCTATTGGATTTAAATATACCTGATTATCTTTAGTCGGAATTTTTTCCATTCGAAAAAGTGCTAATGAGGGAAGTGAGGGTCGTAATAATTTAAATTTATTTTTTTTATTTCTCCAAAGAGCGGATGAGAGCAAAACTATCAGTAAGATACCACCTACCAATTGAAATGGACGCAGGGCAAAAGGAATTTGTTCTGGAGGAATAATAATATTTTCCAATGGTAACAAAGCTAGAAACAGCCAGAAAAACTCTCGGGGATGTTTAAACGCACCAGCTAAAATAATAAGTACTAATACCGCAAAACTTACTAATCCCAAAGGAAACCACTGTAAACCATAGCCAACAACAAATAAATTACTTATCAGCCAAATAACAATTGTCCAAATTAAATATCTCCGCATAATACAAAAATTAAAGAATTAAAAAAATAAAAATATTTCTTCTATAAGGCTATCTCCAATCACTATTTTTCATATCATCTATTCATAATTATACCACCAATTCCATAAGCCTCAAAACCAGGAAAATCAACACTCAATATCAATTTCTCGACTTAATATTTTGTTTACATAATTTTACTATTTCGATAATCCGTTTTTTTTGGGTTTCTTTACGTTTAGCTGAATATAGCCAACGTAAATAACCTTTTTTATAACTCTTAGAAAAAGCTTGAAAATTACTAAAGGCCATCTTGTTTTTATTAAACTCTTTCTTTAAGTTATTCGGGATAATTAAGTTCTCTGCGTTGTCATAAATAAACTAGGAGCCATCTTTTTTTGCAACTTTTATTTTTTTCAATCCAGATTTATGCATTAAATTACTTGCGATGAGTTTTTTTATGTGCTCTTTATTTAATTTGCTTCACCCACTTTTTAAATTTCGTGGTGTAAAAAGTTGTTTCCTTTTTCCATTGTCAATCTTTTTAAGGCTCTATGTCAACAAGTGTGGTTACTAATTAACAATTTAGGCTCAACAAAGCCAAGCTCAAGCTTTTCGACATAGGATTGAGGATTTCTCAGTCCATAACTTAACCTTTTTAACAATTTAACTTTAGTGTGTACTCCCTCTGTAAAACCACTAGTAGTTCTGTTATCAAAATAATTTAGAATCTCCTCCAACTTTTCTGTAAATGTTTTTTTGGCTACCTCTGGCATTAGGGTTAGTACAAATTGCCAACGCTCTCTAGCTTCTTGTTTACATAAACCTTCTTTGTAAATAGCTCTAACTTCTTCTTTTGCATACCACAGTTCTGCTACTCTAGGGATAACTTCAAATACAGCCCTAATTTTATCTTTATCTTTTTCTGTCCAGTAATCTCCACCTTGATACAATAATCTAACAACTCCCAA
>CAZRER010000033.1:0-8683 GCA_964599525.1 uncultured Bdellovibrionales bacterium | reverse complement strand
CTACCTTTATAAGTTCGCCAATTTTTAATTTCCTTTCTTCTATCTTTATTTTTGGAACTTTTATGTCAAAATAATATTCCGTTTTTCCAAGAATGGTATCCCCCGTGATATCTTCTATGACAATTTCAAATTGCGAAATTTCTTTTTTTATTTTTTTCTGATATTCATTCCACAAATTATCGCTAATTTCTCTTAAAATTTTAGAACGTTCTTTTTTAATTTTACCATCTACCTGTCCAGACATTTTAAAGGCGACAGTTTTTTCGTGTCCAGAATAAGGAAAAACATGAAGCTTGCTTAATTGTAGATCCTGAACTAAGTCACAAGTTTGTTGAAATTGTTGCTTGCTTTCTGTTGGAAAGCCCACGATTACATCAGCTGTAATAGCTACTGTTGGTACTGTCTTTCTAATTTGAAGTATTTTATTTTTAAAATACTTTACATCATAGGGACGATTCATTAGTTTTAATAATTTATCTTCACCACCCTGCAGAGGAATGTGTAAGTGGTTGCAAAATCGTTTCTCTATTTTTAATAAATTAATTAAATCATCAGAAATATCATTAACTTCAATGGAGCTAATTCTAACTCTTAATTTTTTAGTCCTTGTTAAAATTTTCTTAATCAACCAAGTCAAATTTTGATCTTTCTGCTGACTATTTTCCTCCTGATTATATAGACCAAGATGAATTCCACATAAAATTATTTCTCGATAGCCAGCTTCTTCTACCTCTTGCGCTTCTCGTATAATATCTTCCCACGCTCTACTTTGCAATCTTCCCCGAGAATAGGGAATGACGCAGTAGGAACAAAATTGATTACAACCATCCTGCACTTTCATAAAATATCTTGACCGTTCTCCTTGTCCTGGCGATTTAATAATATCCCTACCATCACCACTTTTCCTCCTGTTAGTTTTTTTATTATTATTTATTTTTTTAACTCCATCATTATCGTTTCTTTTATTTGAAAATAATTCTTTATTAAATTTTTTTGTAATTTCCCCTATTAATTTATCCAATTTTCCAACAGGCCAAAATAAGTCGGCTTGCAACTTCTTTTCTATCTCGGGATAAACTTTAAACCAACAACCCATCACCACAATTTTTGCTTGTGGATTATCTTTTTTTGCTTTGTCTATCATCCGTCTGTCCTTACGATGAGCATTTTTAGTTACCGAACAAGTATTAACAATAACCAAATCAGCCTGTTGATTTTTTTCAGCAGGCTTTAATCCATTTTTTATTAATTTATATTTTAGGCTACCAGAATCATATTGATTAACTTTACAACCTAAGGTATATATTTTAAAAGTTGGCATATTGTTAACCCTCTAAAAAATATTATGACATACAAACTGAATTTTTATTCTACTAATACTTCTGACACAAAAATTAATTAGGGTTTATATTCAAAACATATAATGAACGTGGTGTTTTAAACATATACACTTTATCTGATATTTGTCTAATTTCTTTAACTTGTGGAATACTAAGTCCTATCGGTTGATGATTTTCATCTTCTCCAGTAATCACATTAAATGGCTTGCCTTCTAACAATGACCACATTGGATAGCCCTTATCAGCTACAATATTTTGTAATAATTCTCCAGGAACAATTTTACCCGTCTCTTTAGATATCTCGGCTTGTTTAATAACTGTAACTTTATCTTTCCGCTGGTCCAACTTTACTTCCTTTACTCTTTCCCCTTTTCTCCACATCTTTTGCATATGAAGCCATTCGTCTTGAACACTTTCTTGGTCATTTATATTACCATTTTGTTTATAATTATCATCTCCACCATTCACCTTTCTTAACCTATAATAAGACGTGTTTGTTTCTATAATATATGTATCATCATTACATAATAAAATATTCTTAGCTGTAGTAGTTAAAGACCTTCCATCTTCAATAATAAATCTAAACTGACTGTTCTTAATAATATTTTGTCCGATAATTTCTCCCCGAAAACTATCTTGAGTATCCACTGGAGTTTCTTGTCCTGACTTCTTTTTTTCCTTCGTTAGCTGATAAATATTTTGTATATCTATTTCAATATTATTAACTGGCTTAGCTGTAAATAAGTCATATTTAAAAGTAAGCTCACGTTCCTCAGCCTTTAAGCCCTTCAATCTTTCTTCTATTGATTTTCTTAATTCATTATTTCTTAGTACTCGTTCTTTTAATAACGAATTTTTAGCTGTTTTTATTTCATTGGATATTGTTTGTAATCTTTTTTTTATCTTAATTATTTCTGTGGCATCTTTATTTTGTAGGTTACCATGTATGTTCTCAAAATCCATATTTTTAGAATTAATTATTATATTTTTATTATATTATATTTTAATATCCTGTCTGAAATTAGTTTGAAATTTTAGAGTAAATTACAAAACTAAATCCATTCTTACAATTTTAAATATTTATATCTATTGGCTCTTTAAAAAATACTCCAAGGTATAAATCCAATCTTCATCTTCTTCTTCACGTTTGGTTCGGAGTAGCCATTCTAAATACCCCCGATCCTCCATGGCAATCTCTGCCAATTTGCGACCGTTGTACTTGCCAAAAACAAATTTTCTAATTAGAGAAGGCTTGGCAGAAATTTCTATCATTCTTTGAATAATTGTCTCTCGATCTGCTCCTTGAGATTTTTCTTCAGCCTTTTTATAAAGATGTTTAAAAACAGCTTCTAAAACTAAAACATCCCCTTCGGCGCTATGTGGAATAACATCCATTTCTATTCCATAATAATAGCGTAAAAATTGCAATGAATATTCTGGTATTTCTGAATCTTGATCTAAATAACGAGCTAAACGCAAAGTGCAAATATTGGTTGGGATAGAAATTCCTTCGGATTCTAGCATAGCTATATCAAACTTAGCATTGTGCGCCACCAAAATATTTTCATTTAAAATTTTCTGCAACTCTTTGGCAGTTTTGCTCCCTCTAAATGGCTCTTCGTTTTTTACCATTTTATTGGTAATATTAGTAACACTCATAGCTTTTATGGAAATTGGTATTGGTGGTTTAAAATTTTTGGTTACAATTTTTCCTTTTTCAATAATTTTTCCTTCTTCATCTTTTTTATCTTCAAATTTATAACAAACCTGACAAAGTCTATCTTCTTTTAAATCATTACCTGTTGTTTCTGTGTCTAAGAAAATTAATTTCATATAATTGGTTATCAGTTATCAGTTCACAGTTTACAGAACTTAATTACCTGATATAATTTTTAATTTTTAATTCTTAATTTTCGCTCTCAAATTTTTAATTCTTAATCCCTATTCTATAACTTCTACCTGTATCTCCTTTGTACCAACTTTTACTAGTTTGGTCAATAGTAAAACCTTAAATATAATTGTTACAAGAAAGGTTAAAAATGATGTCATAAAAGAACCAACAGAAAATACAGCAAAAAAACTTAGCACAGAAAAAAATAATGGTGCAAAATCAGAAGCTTGAGATATTTCTGTATTAAAATAATCATTAATTTTATTATTAATTATTTCAGTAAAAATATTTATCATTTTCTCATCACCTTTAACCTCCCTCGAAACCATTTTTGATATACTTTTCCTCCCGGCTATAAGTATAGCATTATTTTTTGTATCTAATAAATGAGAAACTCCTCCTCCCGTATTATTATTTATCCTATTTCCTTCTTCTTTTGCTATGTATTCATCGACGGTCATTTGGGTCAAATTATTATTTTTTAAATTCGAATCAAAAATTGACATTACTTTAGTTATGACTCTAGTTTGATTATCTGTAATATTTATTAATGGCAAAACTTTTTCTCTACCAGACAAAACTACGGGTATCAAAAATCCACCGATAATAATTATAGAGATAGCGGTTACAAACAATCTCCTCCCCAAACGTAAACTCATCCAAATGTTTAATTTTATTCTCGCCTCCATAGACTCGTGCACCCAAACAGTACCTAAATACAATACTATCATCGCAACAAAAGATGATCCAATCATAAATAATGTTTGTCCAAATATAAGACTAGAAAAAATTAATATTAATTCAAATATGAAAAAATGCCAATGGTTATTTTCTAAAAGAATTGCCAACGCCCAGGAAGTGAACATTACACTAAAGACAATAATTGGCAAAAACCAATTTTCTGTATTGGTACTGTTCACAATTCTGAAAACTATAAACCAAAAATAAGCAGTGCTTAGCACTGCTACAAACATAAAAAAATATTTTACAATTTGCTTTTTCATATTCATTAAAAATGGTTCTTGCTCATATTCTAGTATCAACACCCCAAACAAGTGAGGCTTTTCCCCAATCATTAAGTTTTCTCTTAGACAATTTTAGCTTCAATTTCTCTTGTCGAAGAGAACTATATTTTAATAAATCATTTAAATTTTGAGCTGTTTTCGTTTTTCTAATAACTTTTTTCCCACCAAAAATAATTTTGCTCCATTGATTTTTACGCAATTTTACATTATCATATTTTGATTTTTCCGTAGCTTCAATGATTTCTGTCATCGTTTCTATTGTTTCAATTGGATATTTCCCCATAGCACTCTCCCCGCTCAACATCACAGCATCGGTGTGATCTACTACTGCATTAGTTACATCTGAAATTTCCGCCCTAGTTGGTCTATTGTTTTTTTCCATAGAAGCTAACATTTGAGTGGCCACGATTACTGGCTTATGTGCTCGTCTAGTTTTTTTAAGAATATTTTTTTCTAAGATTGTCACTTTTTCCTGAGGCAATTCCACTGCTAAATCCCCTCGAGCAATCATTACTCCGTCAGACTCCTTAATTATACTATTTAAATTTTTAATAGCTAACCGTCTTTCTATTTTTGGGATAATCCAAGGATAGTAATTTTCCCCTACACTATGAAAAACACCTCTACTGAATCCCGTATACTGCCCTTTTCGGTGCCAGACTACTTTTTTATTTTCTATAAAATACTTCACCATTTTACGAACTTTTCTTAAATCACTGGCATTACCCACAAAAGAAACAGCAATCATATCCACCTGCTGCTGAATCATAAATTCCAAATCTCTTAAGTCTTTTTCTGTTAATACTTTCATTTGGGGTGATATAGCTGGAATATTTACGGCCTTATGTGTCTTTACCTCTCCAGCAACAATAACTTCTGCCACACAACCAGTTACTAAAATATCTATAATTTTTAATTGTATCAGTCCATCTTCTATAAAAACATTACTACCTATTTTGACATATTGATAAAATTCATCCCAATCAAATACAAGTTGTTTCTTATCTGCTGTCTGATTACTATTATGGACATCTGTCAAAAATATTGTTTCTCCCTTTTTTAAATTTACTGATTTATTGTTAGCGATTCTTATTCTTGGTCCTTGTAGATCTCCTATGATTCCTATCCTTTGCCCAGTTGACTTTTCAATAGCTCGAATATTTTCAATTGCTTTTTTGTGCCAAAGATGATCACTGTGCGAAAAATTTAGTCGGCAAACATTCATACCGGCTTTCACCATTTTCTTTAATTTTATTTTTGACATAGAGGCTGGACCAATGGTAGCCACTATTTTTGTTTTTTTCATTCTCCTACGAATCTACAAATCAACTACAAATATACAAATAAATGAATGGATTGGTTTGTAATAATTTATTTTATTTTTTTATTTTTTTGATGTATCCTCTTGTACTTTCAAATATAGTACTCTCAATAAATATTTGATAACACTATATAGTTCTATCTTATACAAATTTATATACTAACTGACGCACCCTTAAAAGTATAAGAGATTATACCTTCAACTAATTTTATTATACAACAAAACAAACAACCGTTCAAGGTTGTTTGCTTTCTATTCTATAGACTTTATAAATTTTGTGAATTTTATAAACTTTCTACCTTATGGATTATTTTATTTTTTATCCAAGATGTGAATTCCTCCAATTAATGGCAATTCTTTCATTTTACCTCCAGCTGCATTAACTATTCCCATAATCCAGAAAATTATAATAATTAATGTGCCAAATGGCAAAATCAAAAACCATCCCAAAAAAGGGATAATACTACCGATAACAGAAACACCTATACCAGCTAAAAGTAAAACTAGACTCTGGTTGGCATGAAACATAGCAAATTTAGAATCTTTAGCATCTGTTAGCATTGGCAAAAAGAAAATAAAGTAAGCTAAAATAGCCATTCCTTTGTTTTTTTCTGCGTCTGCTTCATCAGAGGTGTTAGTTACTGGTTGTGCTTCTACAGCCTCTTCTTGAGCTATATCTTCTTTTACTTCTTCTTGTGTATTTTCTTCCATAGTTTTGATTTAATATTTAAGAACTATATTGTTATAATAACATAATTCTGAAATATAGCAAATATTCCCAATAGTCTCACATATCGTTAAATGTCATTAAATATCTTTAATAGATATTTAATGACATTTTACACCCCCTCCATTGTTCAATTTAAAATTTAAATTGAATTTAAAATGTCTAGATTTAACAAGTAACTCTGAAAATATACCCTTCATGATTATAAATATTACCATTGATAAAAAATTATAATTTTTTACCTTTTTCTACTAAATAACTTGATAAACCATCCTACAGCGAGTTAATAGTGAAATCTCTTAACTCAAAATTCCCTTTTTGAAATTATCTCCCTTAACCAGTCGTTTACCAATTGAAATTTTTCTTCAGATGACATATTTTGAGGAAATTTGTTATTTAATTCTTGATTTTTTGACAATTCTCTGACAATTTTAGCAATTTCAATACCACCTCCACCACGATTATTGTCGTCAACTATATCTGTTTTTAATCCCTCTATAACATTTTTATTTAAACTATCTACATAATCACCTACTAGTTTTTTTCCTTCCTCTAAAATTTCTTCTGCTGTTCGTATAACTGTTACTTCGCCTGCTCTAGGTGTCATCTCTTCATCGCGTTGATATTTTCCTCTATTGTTTTCTTCTAGATCATTATTTATATTGTCATAAGCTTCTATAATTTTTTGTAACTTCTTGTTATTTCTTATTCCATCAACAATTTTTTTTATAATATCATTGAGAATCTCTCCGCCACTATATTTTAAGTCGTTATCATCCACACCTAATAATTCAGCAATACGCTGTTTTTGCTCATTATCAGAAATTTCGTCTAAATTTACTGGATTACCATTACGCCAAACACGTGAATAAAATCGTAAAACATCTTGTAAACTGTTTATCCTGGTAATTAACTCTCGGTGTTGTTCATCGGTAAATTTAATCCCAAAATAATATATACTTGCATTATTCGGGGGAAATGTCCTTTCCTGAAAATATTTTTTATTATTATTGAAGGGATTATTTTCACTATCCAAAACTTGTCGGATAAAATCTTCCTCTGAAAAGAGTTTCAACTGCTCAGGCTGTTTAATTATTTCTCCCTGCTTAATATTTGACATTTTTAAATATCCATTTCTCTTAACCGTCTAATCCTTTCTTGAATTGGCGGGTGAGTGGCAAATAAGTTAGAAACATTTTTCCCCTTAAAAGGGTTAGCAATAAACATATGGGCAGTCGCTCGGCTAGCGGTTCTCAACGGTCGTCCATCAGAACTAATTTTTTCCAAAGCACTAGCTAATCCTTCTGGATAACGAGTTAATAATGCTCCAGAACTATCAGCCAAAAATTCTCTCTTTCTGGAAATTGCCAATTGAATTAGCATCGCCGACAACGGTGCTAAAATCGATAAAACTAATCCGATAATTATAAAAACTCCATTTCTATTGTCGTTGTCATTACTCCCAAAAAACATTGAGTGACGAAACATATCAGCCAAAATGGAAATAAAACCAACCAGTACTGTTACTACAGTTCCTAACAAAATATCTTTATTGCCAATATGAGATAGCTCGTGAGCAATGACTCCTTCTAACTCTTTCTTCTCTAACCGCTCCACAATTCCAGTAGTCATAGCCACTACCGCATGTTCTTTATTACGACCAGTGGCAAAAGCATTCATAGCCGGGTCATTCATTAAATAAATTTTTGGCGTTGGTAGTCCGGCTGTGATTGCTAGATTTTCTACTAATCGATAAATTTCCCTAGCTTGTGGTCCCTGCTCTGGTTTAACCTCTTGAGCTTTATTCATTCTTAAGACAATTTTATCACTCCACCAATAACTTATAAAATTCATCCCTACGGCAAAAATAATCGCTCCATACAAAATTAGTGAATTACCATAGGCCTGAGAAAATACCCAACCAACTCCAATAACAAATACCAAAAATCCTGTGAGATATACCCAGGTTAATCGCGTGTTTTTATCTTGCTCATTATAGATTGTTGACATAATATTGCTTATTTGGTTATCAGTTCGCAGTAATTATCTTAATCTTAATTCATAAACTATACGCCACTACCCATACACAACCGAACCGCAGCCATAGCTATCAACTATCAACTATTGACTATAAACTGTGAACTGTGAACTGTGAACTAGAAAGACACTTTCACAGCGTCTCGTTCTTTTTCGTCACTAACTTCAAAAAATTCAAATTTTTTGAAATTTATCATTCCAGCTAAAATATTATTTGGAAATACTTCAATTTTAGTATTAAAGTCTCGCACATTTCCATTATAAAATCTTCGAGAAGCCTGAATTTTTTCTTCAGTATCAGTTAATTCTCTTTGTAATTCTAAAAAGTTTTGATTAGCTTTC
>CAZRER010000032.1:0-8745 GCA_964599525.1 uncultured Bdellovibrionales bacterium | reverse complement strand
TACTTTAATAACCATTGGAATATTAATAGTAATGAGAAGGAAGGGGGCGTTGTAGGGGATAAATTTTAAAATCTTTATTCTAGTCACTTTTCATTAAGAAGATTAAACTTCTAAATGTAAACAACAAAACCGCGGCGAAGCCGCGGTTTTGTTGTCTTAACCTTTCCTTGACTTGTTTCTATTTTTGGTTTATAATTTATTTTATAGAAGTGACTAATCTTTACTAGAAATATCTTTTATAGAGAAGCTTAGTCAAGAAGAATTTAATTATTAACCATCGCGAATAATATTTAGAAATCAAGTTGATTTCTTATGAGCGTATATGGTATATACGCGTTTTTATTATCACGATAAAATAGTAATTAATAATATTAGAATATTATTAATTATAATCAAAATTATGATAAAAAATGAAACAATAGAAGAGGTAGAATCATCAAAAATGGCCGAATTATTAGATGATGCTTCAGTTACAAAACAGATTAAAGAAGGAGATAAATTAACGGGAAAAATTGTTGATATAACTAGCCATGCAGCTTATGTTGATTTGGGAGTTATTGGTGCTGGAATTATTTATGGAAAGGAAGTGAAAGAAGGTTTTGGGTTACAACAAAAAAAACTAGGTATTGGCGACAAAATATCAGCAGCAGTTATTTTAGTTGAAAACGAAGATGGTTACGTAGAATTATCCATTACTGAGGCTGTGAGAGAAGAAGCTTGGAGAGATTTACTTGACAAACAAGAAAATAAAGAGCCGGTTAATGTTAAGATACTTGATGTTAATAAGGGGGGCTTAATGATTGAACTTAATGGTATTCGAGGTTTTATGCCAGTCAGTCAATTAACTGCTGAGCATTATCCAAGAGTTGAAGATGGAGATAAGAACAAAATTTTAGATATACTTAAGGGATTCACAGACACAGAGATGACAGTTTGCGTTATTGCCGTTGACGAAGCTGAAGAAAAATTAATAGTATCTGAAAAAGAGGCTCACAAAGACAAAGAGCGAGAACTTATTGCTGAATTTAAAGTCGGAGACATTATCGAAGGTGAAGTTAGTGGGGTAGTTGACTTTGGGGCTTTTGTTAAATTTTTGCCACCTTCTAAGGCTGGCAGTAAATCAGATGAAGATGAGTTAGAAGGATTGGTCCACATTTCACAATTAGATTGGCAACTAATCAGTAATCCACGAGAGGTTGTAAAGGTTGGTGACAAGGTAAAAGCAAAGGTGATTTCTATCGATGGTACAAGAATCTCATTATCCATTAGAGACTTAAAAAATGATCCTTGGATGTCGGTGGAGGAAAAATATAAAGTTGGTGGAGAATACACTGGAAAAATTAATAAAATTAATCACTTTGGAGCCTTCGTTTATCTAGATAAAGATATTCACGGATTGGCTCATATCAGTGGTTTTCCTGGTTATCCTAAGAAAAATATTGATGAAGTTGTTGAGATGGATAAGGAATATATTTGGAAAGTTATGTCTGTAGAGTCTAAATCACATAGAATGGGACTTAAGTTTGTAGGTGAAATAGGTGCTAAATCTGAAGATAAAAAAGAAAGTACAAAAAATGAGATTAAGGCTGATGTCAAAGTTTCCCAGCCCAAGGCGAGTCAGACTTCGTCCGAAAAGTCAAAAATCATTGATGATAAAGTTGATAATAAAAAGAAAAAGGTTGCAAAAAAGGATGTTGCGTCAGATGATTTGACCAAAATTGAAGGAATTGGTCCAAAAATTGCTGAGGTCTTAGCAGGAAAGGGAGTTAAAACTTTTGCTGACTTGGCAGAGGCGAAAGATAAAGACGTGCAAGAAATGATTAAGGATGTGCGAGGAAATCACGATGCCACTACTTGGAACGAACAAGCGAAATTAGCTAGTGAAGGGAAGTGGGATGAATTGAAAAAAATACAGGACAAATTGGATGGAGGACGAATAGAAAGTAAAAAGTAGCCACCCTAAACGGGTGATTAGCCTAGGCAGCTGAAAAGTAGTCACCATAAACGGCTGAAAAGTGGGGAGTTGCAAGAGCAAAAATTTAATAGTCCTTTGAAATATTTCATTGGATTTATTCTGCCCAAGGCAGATCGACTTATGATTTTTCTAATGTAAGTTGACAAGTCAAATAATTTAAAGAGAACTATTTGTAAACTGTTACTAAATAAATAACTCTGTAAATTAGATCTATAAAATATTTTTATAAAAATATTTTATAGATCCCAAATAATTCAATGAAATTGAAAAATATTTTTATTATCTCTGGGCCATCAGGGGCAGGGGAGGATTCTATTATTAATGGATTAAAGCAGAAAATGCCTATTAACAAAATAATTACCACTACGACTAGAAAGAAAAGAATAGGAGAGAAGGATGGAGTTGATTATTATTTTATTTCTAAGAGAGAATTTAAAAGTAAAGTCAATAATGGAGAAATGGCAGAGTGGGCATTAGAGTATAATAATAATTATTATGGTGTGACAACCAAAGAATTGCAAAGAGTTAACTCTTTAGATGGGGTAGGAATTTGGAAAATAGAGTATAAAGGTGTGATAACAGCTAAAAAAAGATTCCCAGGTATTGTTGCTATACTCATTATGGCAGACTCCCTTAAGGAGCTAGAACGTAGGATTAAATCAAGAGAAACTGTTGATGAAGAATATATTACTGAAAGAATGAAATATACTAGAAAGTGGTTAAAACATAAAAATATTTATGATCACAAAATTATTAATAAGAGAAATCAGCTAGATCAGGCTATTGATCAAGTAGCGAATATAATTTATAGTTACTCAGATAATGCCAAACAAAATAATTAAAAATTTTAAGAATTTTATTTTTCAGAAGGAGTTATTTTCTGGTGGAGAGAAATTAGTTGTGGGAATTTCTGGTGGAGCAGATTCAGTAGGTTTAGTGAAATTATTATTGGCAATTAGGGAAAAATTTGATTTACGGTTATATCTAGTGCATATAAATTATAATTTAAGAGGAGAAGATTCTAAAGGTGATGAAAAATTTGTTAGAGATTTTGCTAAGAAATATCAATTAGATTTGGAAGTTATAGATTATACAGAGGGTATAAAGAAGAGCGAAAATTTAGAAGAATATTTACGAGATTTTCGCTATGAACAATTTGAAAAAGTAAGAGTGAATAAGAATTTTGATTGGACAGTTACTGCTCATCATCAAGATGACCAGATAGAAACTTTTTTGATTAATCTATTTAGAGGAGCTGGAATCGATGGACTTAAGGGGATGTTAGTTAAGAATTCAGAAAGGAAGATTATCAGGCCAGTATTAGGTTTTAGCAAGAAGGATATTATTCAATTTCTAGAAACGACTAATCAAAATTGGAGAGAGGACCATACTAATAAGGAGAATATATTTTTAAGAAATAAAATTAGAAATATTTTAGTTCCTATTATTGAACAAGAATATAGTTCCAACTTTAAACAGATAATAACTGGAATGACTGTTCAGCTGCAAGAATATTTTTCTTTGGCAAATATTATCGTGGATAAATCAATGATATCCGTAGTTAAAAAGCAGAAAAACGGTAGTTTTGTAGTAAATGTTAAAAAATATTTAGAGTTAGACACAGGATTGAGAGCATTGATATTCAGAAAAATTATTAGAGAGATGAAAGGTGAATTAAAAAATGTTAGTCGTGGAAATTATTTTGAATTTGAAAAAATAATGAAGAGTAAAAAAGGTAAGCGACAAATAATGACAATGAATAATATTAAATTTGAAAAAGTTGGAAATATTTTAATAATTAATTTAATAAATATATGAAAACAAAGAAGAATACGAAGAACATAAAGAATATTATTACAGCTATTTTAGCAGTGCTTTTAATAATTAGTATTGCTTCTCTTTACCGTGCTGACGTAGAAGTACCCGAAAAAGTTAAGCTTTCACAATTAGCACAGGAGATAGATAACGGGAAGGTGAAAACCGTTAACGTTGAAAGAAATAAGTTAAAAATTGAATTAAATGACGGTAAAAAACAGGTTGCACAGAAAGAGATTGAGAGTTCTTTATCTGAAACACTTATAAATCTTGGGGTGGACAAAAAGAAGATAGGAAGGGTCGTAGAGGTTAAGGATACAACTACTACTGACTTCTGGACCAATGGTATTTTATCATTTCTATTTCCATTTCTGCTAATAGGATTTTTTATTTGGTTTTTAATGAAACGAGCCCAGCAGGGAAATAGTCAAGCAATGATGTTCGGTAACAGTAAAGCGCGAATATTGGATCCTAAAAATAATAAAAACAAAGTGACTTTTAAAGACGTCGCTGGATCAAAAGAAGCTAAGGAAGAGTTAAGTGAAATCGTTGAGTTTTTAAAGACTCCTAAAAAGTTTTTGAGTTTAGGAGCTAAAATTCCACGAGGTGTTTTGTTATTAGGTGGTCCAGGAACAGGAAAAACATTATTAGCTAAAGCTGTGGCTGGCGAGGCAGAAGTTCCATTTTTTACAATTTCAGGTTCAGAATTTGTGGAAATGTTTGTGGGAGTTGGTGCTTCTCGTGTTAGAGATTTATTTAAGCAAGCCAAAAAGAATTCTCCAGCGATTGTATTCATTGACGAAATAGATGCCGTTGGTCGTCAACGAGGTGCCGGTTTAGGTGGCGGGAATGATGAAAGAGAACAAACACTTAACCAAATTTTAGTAGAAATGGATGGCTTTGATACAGATTCAAATGTAATAGTTATTGCCGCTACTAATCGTCCTGATGTTTTAGACCCAGCTTTATTAAGACCAGGAAGATTTGATAGAAGAGTGACTATTGATAATCCAGATATCAAAGAGAGAGAGGCTATTCTAAAAATTCATGTTAAAAATAAGCCACTAGAGGGTGATGTTGATTTGCATCAGTTGGCAGAAAGAACGCCTGGTTTCTCTGGAGCAGATTTAGCTAATTTGGTTAATGAAGGAGCTATTTTGGCGGCCAGGAGAAATAAAAAGAAGACAGGGATGGACGAGATGCGGGAGTCCATTGAAAGGGTATTACTCGGTGCTGAAAGAAAAAGTCATATAATGTCTAAAAAGGAAAAAAAAATTACTGCTTATCACGAGGCGGGGCATGCTTTGGTTTCTACAATTTTGCCAAACGCAGACCCAGTACATAAGGTATCAATTATTTCTCGAGGACGAGCTGCTGGTTACACTCTAAACGTGCCAGATAAAGATAAATCAATGCATTTTAAGTCATATTTTCTAGAGGAAATTTCAGTACTACTTGGAGGGCATATTGCTGAGAAGAAAATTTTTGGAGAAGTTACCACTGGAGCATCCAATGACTTGGAGAGAGCTACAGCAACTGCTAGAAAGTTGGTTACTCGTTTTGGAATGAGCGAATTGGGAACTATGACTTTTGGAAAAGACCAAAGTGAGGTTTTTCTTGGTCGAGATTACCACGAACAGAGAAATTACTCAGAAGCAGTGGCTAAAAAAATTGATGAAGCAGTAGCTAAATTTATTGATGAAGCTTATAAAGTCACAGAAGATATTTTAGAAGAAAAAGCAGATTTATTAGAATCAATTGCCAAAGAACTTTTAGAAAAAGAAACAATTGAGAAAGAAAGATTCGAAGAAATTGTTGGTATTCATAAAGAAAAAAAACCAAGCGGGGAAATCAAAACTGAAAAAATCGAGAAGAAAGGCAAAGACATTGAGCCGTTATAGGTAATTAAAAAATATATCTAAACAAAAAAACAAGCTCTTTTGAGCTTGTTTTTTTGACAAGCTAGTTAGTTTAATTTTAGTAGGCTGTCTAGTTCAATAAGTTCTTTAAGGAGTGGGTTCATTTCGTCTTTAATGTCTAGATATCTAGGAGGTATGGTACTACTTTTATTATCACGACTTCCTGCAGGGATAATGTAAATATATTTGTTATTATTACCTATGCAAACTTCTATACCTTGTCCTCTAAAATTTTCCAGTGCCGTATCTATTGGATCAAAGTCATCTATCCCAATTCCTAGATCTATTAATTTCTGTTCTTCTTCTTTGCATCGATCATAATAGACTTGTTTTTAATTCCAGGAAAAGGAAAAGTTTCCTTTCTTTTGATGAGTTCGGTAGCTATTTTTATTGCTTGATTTAGGAGATGTTCTCGATGTTCGTCGGGAGATTGTTTCATTTTTGGCAACTCTTGTATAAGCTTATAATTAGATGTTAATATATTAATATGCTAACGTGTTAAGATGTTGCACTCCAAAGGCCGTGGAGGTTGCAGTAGGCACGGACGGTGTAGGTGTCGGCTCGGCAAATGAAATTTGTTTTTGGTTCTTGCCCCGGTTGAAGGTATCGACGGTGAACAGTCGGTCCTGAAATTACTTCAATCCATTCGATATAATGTTCTTTGTCCATTGGGTGTTCTATTTCTCCAACTGTAATTGTTAAAACATCGCCATCTTTTTCTACTACAGGAATATGTTTTTCAGTAGCCACTTCTTCTTGGGTATTTTCGGTTATCTCTTCCATTGCTTCTCCACAGCAGACTAATTCACCGGCACCAGTATGCACGGCTTCAACTATATTTCCACAGTATTTACATTTGAATATTTGGTTTTTATCTTTAATCATAGAATTAGTTATCGGTTATCGGTCAACGGTTCACAGTTAACGATTGATTATTTGTTGGCCGATAAATTAATTTAATTTTTTAGTGTATTTGTTTTTCGTTGAAATCTTTTTTCTGTTGGCTATTTGGAAATTGTAGCCTTTAACATTAGACCCAGGACATGCTGTAATTATTTTTTGACTTCGTAATAAGCCTTGGGGTGTCCACAAGAAGGGCAAGTTTCTGGAGGGGTTTTTCCCTTGTGGGTGTAACCACACTCTCGACAAACCCATTCAACTTCTTCCTCTTTTTTAAAAACAGTTCCATTTTCTAATTCATCTAAAACCTTTTGATAACGACTTTCGTGATTCGTTTCAGCATTGGCAATTGCTCGAAGACGAGTGGCAATTTCTGGTAGACCTTCTTCGTCGGCAATGTCAGCAAACTCGGGATACATAGAGGTGTGTTCATAATTTTCTCCAGCGATAGCTGCTTTTAAATTCTCTTTGGTATTTCCCAATACTGTTGGTACAGCAGCATCTATTTCAATAGTAACCTCAGGATCTTCTTTTAAGTCTTGAATTAACGTAAAAAGCCATTTAGCATGTTCTTTTTCTTGTTCGGCAGTCAAGGTAAAAAGAGCAGAAATTTCTTCATAACCTTCTTTTTTAGCTATTTTCGCATACATTGTGTAGCGATTTCTAGCTTGCGATTCCCCCACAAAGGCGGCCGCTAAATTTTGTAATGTTTTTTCCATAAACTTTTATTTAATTATTAATACTTTAAGTATACACTATTTTAAAATATAAACAAAGATAAATATTATCATGAAAATTTTAGTTGACAAATTTTTGATTTACTGTAAAATATATCTGTGGGTAAATCAGTGTGTTTGATGTATAAAGTGGCATCCTGTGATATTATAAAAAAATAAACGGCGCCATCGTCTAGTGGTTAGGACGCCAGGTTTTCATCCTGGTAACGGGGGTTCGATTCCCCCTGGCGCTACGTAAGTGAGTTGTAAGGTTTTTCAGCCTAAACGGCTGACCACCCGTTTAGGGTGGCATCCTGGTAACAGGGGTTTGCCACTTCGTTTTTAACTCTCCGAGACTAAAAGTTTCGGAGACATAAACTTATTGATCCGAAAAAGTAAAAAATATTTGATTTCGAACAATTTTGTTCGGAAATATTTTTTTAAAAGAAGGAGGACGCTTAAAGTTCGTTGTAGCGTTTTAAATAGTAATTTAAAATAAATAAAATGGCACAAAAATATTTGACTCAAGAAGGATACGATAAATTAAAACAAGAGCTTGAGGATTGTAAATTGAATAAAAGAAAAACTATTGCTCAGGCTATTAAGGAAGCCAAGGAACAGGGTGATTTAAGTGAAAATGCTGAATATACTGAAGCTAAACGACAGCAACGAGAAAATGAAGGTCGCATTATGAAACTAGAAAACATAATAAGGACAGCTGAAATAATCAAGGAAAGTAATTCTACAGATAAAGTTAGAATCGGTTGTGTTGTTGATGTGGAAACTGGTAAAAATAAAAGCACCTTTCATATTGTTGGGGCCAATGAAGCCGATCCTGCCAATGGATTTATCTCTAATGAATCGCCACTGGGAACAGCATTACTTGGAAAGAAGAAGGGTGAGCAAGCAGAGATGGTGTTGCCAAATGGAAGGACAATTGTTCATAAGGTTGTTTCTATTGGCAGGTAAGTCAAGAAGATACGAAGGTATAATTTAGAAAATTTTTAAAATAAAGAACTTGGGCTAGTACTCAAGTTTTTTAATGGCTTTAGACTTATTATCGATAAAATTCTTTCTAATTCTAAAACTTATGTTCTCTTTTATATTTTTTCCATTCCTTATTGGACCAATTTTTTGGTTTGATAGTAAGTATTTGTTCAGCATGGTTATTGTGATAGCTAGCAGCGTTATGGTAGAAGCTCCAGAACCCTTTTTTGCTAATTTGGTTACCATCTCTATCTTTGATTATTTGCCACCAAACATATTTTTTCCCTCCATCAGGAGTTTGCTCTATTAAATGCGGTCCTTCCATTTCTACTTGTCGACCATCTTTAGTTCCAAAAATGTCAAAAATTAAAATAGTTCCTTTAAAATGTGGTTGAATTAAAATATAGGAAGGGGTATTGTTTATAAATTGTAA
>CAZRER010000031.1:6654-9354 GCA_964599525.1 uncultured Bdellovibrionales bacterium | reverse complement strand
TATTTAATTAGTTTAATATTTATTTAGAGTGTTGCAAGTAATTGTTGAACTTAGGTTAAAAAGATTTGTTTTTTTTATTAAAATGTAGTACAATGGAAGTGTAAAAATAAAAATAAAATAATGACAGTAAAATTGCCACACAATATTAAAGAAAGAATTTCTTTAAAAGAATATACCACCTTTAAAATTGGCGGTCTGGCAAGATATTTCGTGGAAGTGGATGACTTAAGACGACTGGAAGGAATTCTAAAATGGGCTAGAAATAATCAGCAAAAAATATTTATATTAGGTGGAGGTAGTAATTTACTTTTCATGGATGATGGTTTTGATGGGTTGATAATTAAAATGGCTAACAATAATTTAAAGATTAATATTAGAGGAGATCAAGCAGAAATATTATGTGGAGCCGGTACAAAGTTAAGTAAATTAGTAGCCCAATCTTTTAAATATAACATTACTGGATTAGAGTGGGCAGTAGGAATCCCTGGAACAGTTGGAGGGGCAGTAAGAGGAAACGCTGGAGCATTCGGGGGAGAAATGAAGGACATAGTTAGTGAGGTAAAGATTTTAAATCTAAAGAGCTGTGAGCTTGAAAAAATAACTAATTTTGAGTCAGTCGTTCACCCCAATGAGCTAACAAAAGATGTGGGAAATAATTGTAAAAATATAGTTCAAACAATCAGTAATAAAAGTTGTAATTTTAATTATAGAAAAAGCCTATTTAAAGACAATACTTGTTTAGTTGTCTGGGGAGTTAAGTTTTTATTAAAAATTGGAGATGGAGATAAAAGTAAAAAAATAGCAGAAGGATATTTACAGAAAAGGAAATTGAAACAGCCAGAGGTGACAAAATTTCCTTCGGCAGGATCAGTATTTAAAAATCCAGTAGTTAACGATGAAATTCAAGAAAAATTTAAATACGATACAGGAGTAGAGGCAAAGAATAATAAAGTTCCTGCCGGTTGGTTGGTGAGTAGATGTGGGTTATTAGGTAAAAAAATCGGCGGAGCAATGGTTAGTAAAGAACATGGAAATTTTATAATCAACATCGGAAAAGCAACCTCAGAAGATGTATTAATGTTAATCAGCATTATTAAAACATTGGTAAGAAATAAATATGAAGTTCACTTACAAGAGGAAATTTGTGTAGTACATTAAATACCTGTTAATATATCAACATATTAACATTAAAACATTTAGGCATTAAGTATATAAGTATTAAATATATAAACAAATAAATATATAAGAATTAATTAGAAATAAAACTATGAATACAAGATTTTTATTAAATGGTTTAAGGCTAAGTGAAAAGGAGGAAAAATATCTAGAAGTAAAAGTAACAAAAATTGACAAATTTTTTAAAGACTGCAAGGATCCAAAGTCTCTAAGGCTAGAAATTGATATAAAACAAGACAAAAAAACTTTTTGGACAGTGGAAATTATGGTTAAAACACCAAAACAATTATTTAGGGTGGTAAAAACAGGCAAAAAATTTACCATAGCCGTTGATGAAAGCATGGATGCCTTAATGAAACAATTGCGACGGCACAAAGATAAAATGATTACAATTAATAGGGGAAAATAAAACAGCAAGCGTGCATTTTATAAAGTTAAAAATATTTTTAAATTAAATAATGAAAAAAATATTAGTTATCACAATAGGATTATTAAGTGTGCTTTATCTTTTAAATCCAACGCTAGGAGTTTTTGAATTAATCCCAGACAACATCCCATTGGTTGGAAACTTAGATGAAGCCACCGCCACAACTTTATTATTAGCCAGTTTAAGTTATTTTGGAATTGATTTAACAAAATTTTTTAAGAGGGAAAAATAGAGTTAATAAATTACAAAACAGTGTTTAAAGTTAGTCCTTAATTTAGAAATATCAAGTTTACCTTGATGTTTTCTTTTATTTATGGTAAGATATAAGTAAGTCCAAGATTAATCTTAGACAATAATAATTCACAAACTATTTTTTATTAAAAGAGGTAGAGAGTGGAAATTTTTTTACGAATTTGGGAATTTACGAATTTATGAAGTTAAGAAGTTGTAAATTTGGGAATGGCTCCCCAGACTTATGAAAAAATTTCTGTTTTCTACACTTTAATGAAGAGTAGTAGAAAAATTTATGAACGAAGTGAAAGAATTTTCCGCTGAAATAGCTGGAAAGAAAATGACAGCCAAAATTGGTCTTTTGGCTGAGCAAGCTGGTGGTTCAGTAACCTTACAGTATGGAGATACTGTTGTTTTGGCTACGGCCACCATGAGTAAAGACCGACGAGAAGGACAGGATTGGTTTCCTCTTTTCGTTGACTACGAGGAACGATTTTATGCTGGCGGAAAAATTAAAGGTTCTCGTTTTATTAAAAGAGAGGGGCGACCATCAGACCGAGCAATTTTAGCTGGACGAGTAGTTGACCGAACAATTCGACCACTTTTTGATGAGCGAATGCGAAACGAAGTACAAGTCATTACTACAATTTTATCAATCGATAATGAAACAAACCCAGCTGTACTAGCTGTTTCAGCCGCTTCCATTGCTTTGGCAATTTCAAATATCCCCTGGAATGGACCAGTAGCCGCTGTACAGGTTGGAAAATTTGGTGAAGAATTAAAAATAAATCCAACTATGGAAGAGTTGGAGGAAGAATCAGAACTTAATTTAATAGTAGCTGGAACATCTACAAAAGTAAATATGA
>CAZRER010000031.1:0-6554 GCA_964599525.1 uncultured Bdellovibrionales bacterium | reverse complement strand
GAAGAATCAGAACTTAATTTAATAGTAGCTGGAACATCTACAAAAGTAAATATGATTGAGGCTGGAGCAAAAGAAATATCCAATGAACAAATGGCTAAAGCTATTGGTGATGGATTTGCAACAGTTAAAGAAATAAATAAATTTCAGGAAGAAATTATAAAAACAGTAGGTAAAGAAAAAACAGAAGTTGAATTAACAACCCCAAGTAAAGAATTTACACAAGAAATAAATAATTTTCTTGAAGAACAAGGTTTAGTAGAAGCTTTTTACACTAAAGAGAAAACAACCCAAGATCAGAAAATGGGAGAAATTAAAAAAGCCTTAAATGAAAAACTGGAAAATGATTTCAGCGATGAGTCAGAGTTACGAGCTAGAAAAGCGGAAGCTTCATTAGTATTCGAAAATTATCTTAACAAAGTTCTTCACGATAGAATATTAGAAAACGAAGAGCGGCCAGATGGACGAAAACCAAGAGAAATTAGAGAAATTTCTTCTCGGGTAGGAATTTTGCCACGAACTCACGGTACAGGATTATTTCAACGAGGACAAACGCAAGCTTTGACAGTGGCAACCCTAGGAGCACCTGGCGATGAACAAATCATTGACACTATGGAAGTTGATGAAAAGAAAAGATATATTCATCACTATAATTTTCCTCCATACAGTGTTGGCGAGGTAAGAATGATGCGTGGACCAGGACGTCGAGAAATTGGGCATGGAGCTTTAGCTGAAAAAGCTTTGGAGCCAGTCTTGCCAAGCAAAGATGATTTTCCTTACACAATGTTGTTGGTTTCTGAGGTAATGTCCTCAAATGGTTCTTCTTCTATGGCTTCAACTTGTGGTTCTACTCTAGCACTAATGGATGCTGGAGTACCAATTAAGAGACCAGTTTCTGGAATTGCCATGGGGATTGTTACTGGAGAAAATAATACCTATAAAATTCTTTCAGATATTCAAGGACCAGAAGATCACTGGGGAGATATGGATTTTAAAGTGGCTGGAACAAAAAATGGAATTACGGCTATGCAATTAGATGTAAAAATTAATGGTATTAATCCAGAATTATCATTGGAGGTGCTAGAGCAAGCTTATGAAGCACGAATGCAAATTATGGAAGTTATGCTGAAAGCCATTCCGGAACCACGAAAAGAACTTTCAAAATATGCCCCTCGAATTATAACCATCAAGATTGACCCAGAAAAGATTGGGGCAGTTATTGGTAGTGGAGGTAAAATTATTAATGAGATAATTGATGAAACTGGTTGCAATATAGACATTGAGGACGATGGAAGTATTTTCATTACTGCTGAGACAACTGAAGGCGGAGAGAGAGCCCAAAAATGGATTGAGGATTTAACAAAAGATATTGAGGTTGGTGAAGAATACACGGGAAAAGTTGTTAAAGTAATGGATTTTGGTGCTTTTGTACAATTATTACCAGGAAAAGATGGATTAATTCATATTTCCAATCTTTCCAAAGAGCGAGTTGCTAAAGTAGAAGATATTGTTAAAGAAGGGCAAGAGGTAAAAGTAAAAGTCATTGAAATACAAGACAGTGGAAAAATTGGATTACGACTTATAGAAGTTGTGAAATAATATGTTTATTAAAAAACAACAAACTAAAAAAGTTTAATATTAAAAGTATATCCATCACAGACGATTATAGAAAAAAGTGAGTAAAGCCGGGCTTATAGAACATAGCGACTAGCGAAGTGATAAGCCTGGCTTTTTAGCAAACGGCCCACTTAGGGGGGGTTTATATAGGGGCGGGGGGGTGTACCAGTAAACCACTTCTTTTTTATTAAAAGTGTGATATAATAAAAATAGAAAAATATAAAATACTTAAACCCAAGATCTAAGAGAATTTAAGTATTCAATTTAACAATAAACTTCTAACAAAATAAAAATAAAAAATGTTCGGTTCAAAAAATAGTCAACAAAAAACTCAAACGGAAATTAGCATTGAAACAATGGAAGGAAATTTAAAAGGTGAAAATGAAAAACCTCTTTCTGTAGAGTATGACAAAAAAAGTCAAGAGCAAATTAGCACTGAAAGTGCTAATATACCCACAACAACAAATATTCCTAACTCAAAAGATAATAGTATTAATGAAAATACAAAGCCAATTTTTCAGGCACCATTTAAAAATGATTTAGCAACAAGTGAAAAAGATATTGTGTCAGAAAAAGAAACATTTGCAAAAACAACAAAAACCCCAGAAATATCAATTCCAACAAAGATAGAAGAATTATCATTAAGTGACGATATTCAAAATGCAAAAATTCCACAAGTAGACAGAAATACATCAGAAAAAAATGATTCTGCTTTTTTACACCAAGCAATTGATAAAAAAAAGGAAAATAATAAAGAAAATCCAAACAAGCAATTCAATAAAATTGCAACCGAGGAAAAAAAGGGTATATCTTCTATTATTTTTATAATAATATTCATTTTATTATTGGCAGGAATTATGTACGGCGGATATTATTTTTATATGCACCAAGGTGAAAAAAAATCTAAACAACAAAACAGTGAGCAAGTAAATAAGACTAGTGCAGAAGAAAAAAATATAAACAATAAAACAACAGAATCGGCAAAAAAAATACCAGCTAAAATACCTCAAAAACCAATCCCAGTAAAATATAAAATAGGTCCATTGGTTACATCTCCAACAACATTTAATAACGATTTAGGTAAGTTTGTTTTAGAAATAAAACAAAAAGGAGATAAGACAGAGTTACAAAACGGAGTATTAGTGGATGTAATGAAGAAAGATAAAACAGCACTATCATCTAAAGAACTATTGGAAGCCATACATATGACAGATTTTTTTAAGCCAACAGACTTAAAAAGCACTTGCAAACTTTTTGTAATTGAAGATAGTGGAAAAATTAGAGTTGGAACTGTTTTTGAACTTTCTAATACAGCGGATGAAAAGATAGTTAAAGAGAAAATAATAGAAAAAGAAAATGATTTAATGCAAAAAATGAGTTATTTATTTGTAGATAGAGACAAGCCAATTGTGCCAACAGAAGTAAAATTTAATGTAAATCCAGTTAATATGGGTGCTAGATATGCAAACTACTCTCCAGGAGTAGATACAGCTTCCGTTGATTGGAATATCTTAGACTTAGGGAAGGGGAAAATTGTTTATTTTGTAACATCTAAAAAATCAGCCAAAACATTAACAGATTATTTAATGAGAAGTGTCGTAAAATAGGAATTACCCTTCAAAAAATATGTAATAAATAGGTGTTAATAAATTGTGGATAGTGCAAATAACATTTAAAAGACCATAGGTACCGAAAAAAATCTGTCAAGAAAAATTAACTTATACGACAGATTGACCGAAGTATTAAAAAATGGTATAATAGTTATGTAAGTGAGAGAAACAACAATTTCTCAAACAATCAATACAAAAAATATAAAATCCAATAGGATAAAGTTCTTTCAAAATTATTTCCGCTGACTATGGCAGAAGAATTTCAGTCACAATTTCCCCCTATTTGTGACTGAAATTCTTCTGCTGTACTGAGAGCAAATACAACCAACGAGTTGTATCTGGAGTTTTCAGTGTTTTGAAGAAAAATAAAAACAAAAAATCTAATAAAAACAAAAATAAAAAACATTAAAAGGGATATTTTAAAAATAACCCTACAGCGGAAGAACAATAAAGATTAGACCAGACTAATCACTTCCCGATAAAACTCCCAACGATGTTTTTGAATCACCCGTTCAAACATATGGATTTTTATCGGTATAAATCCGGTGGCGGTGCGCCACTAAATAACAATTTGGGCGTTCACCGCCCCGGTATCCAACCAATTTGACTTAGTTAAAAGTTTATAAAGTCCATAAAGTCGAAAGTGTATAGGATATTTCATCGGATTATAAAACGAAAAATATTTATAAAAAAGAAGATAAGAGAGCTAGCCACCGAGAGGTGTTTTTTATTTGACAAATTTTTAAAAGTAGCATATAATAACAATACAAATATAGAAAATAAAACTGCCGAGAGGCTGTTTTTTAAAAGAAAATTTTAATATTATGATAAAATTTATTAAAGAAGCATATATTGAGTTAAGAAAAGTAACTTGGCCAAGTAAGCAACAGACTATTAATTATACCATAGTAGTTATTATTGTTAGTATTGCTGTGGCTACATTTTTAGGAGTGTTGGATATGGGATTTTCTAGTGTAATAGAAAATATTTTAAAGGGAAGATGATAATTTAGTGTTGCGCAAATTGAATAATTAGATTTTTATAAATCAGTCATCAATTACCATATATTAAATACTGATAATTGATAATTGACAATTAAATAAATGGCAAAACAAACTGCAGATTATGGACGATGTTGGTATGTTGTCCATACCTATAGTGGATATGAAGAAAATGTTGCTCGAAATTTACGACAACGAATTAAATCCATGAAAATGGAGGAACAAATTTTTGATGTTATAGTACCCAAAGAAAAAAAAATTAAATTAAAAAATGGAAAAAGATATTCAGTTGAAGAAAGAATTTTTCCAGGGTACGTATTGGTAGAAATGATTGTAACTGATGAATCCTGGTATGTAGTTAGAAACACACCAAATGTTACTGGGTTTATTGGGGTAGACACTACGCCAACTCCAGTGGATAAGGATGAGATTATGGGAGTTAAGAAAAAAATGGGCGAAGAGGTTGTTAAATATAAAATGGATGTAGTGATTGGCGATATGGTTAAAATCGTGGATGGGCCATTTAAAAATTTTGAGGGAAAAGTTCAGGAGGTTGATAGTAATAGAGGAAGGATTAAAGCACTGGTTGATATTTTTGGAAGGGAAACGCCAGTAGAATTAGATTTTTTACAGGTTAAGAAGGATTAAATAATTAAATTGCAGAATAAATCAGCCATCAATTGCCAGTCACTAAATACTGATAACTGATAACTGATAACTAAACATATGGCAACAACAATAAAATTACAAATTAAAGCAGGTCAGGCAAACCCAGCCCCACCAGTAGGACCAGCCTTGGGGCAACATGGAATTAATATTCAAGATTTTTGTACTCAATTTAACGAGAAAACAAAAGAAATGATGGGAGATGTCGTTCCGGTAGAAATTACTGTAAATGATGATCGAAGTTTTAGTTTTATTTTGAAATCACCTCCAGCTGCCGAATTATTAAAAAAAGCTGCTGGGATTAAAAAAGGAGCAGATAATCCTTTAACTAATAAAGTGGGAACAGTTACTAGGGCACAACTAGAAGAGATTGTTGAAAAGAAAAAAGAGGATTTAAATGCCTTTGATGTTAATCGGGCAGTTAAAATTATTGCTGGAACTGCAAGGTCAATGGGGATAAAAGTAGAAAAGTAGAGCGAAGCCGCCGGACTTGTAGAGAGCACAGTGGTTAGCGGAACGATAAGCCCATCTTTCTAGCGAGCGGGCAAAATTTGTAATCAAAGTTTATAAAGTAGATTAATTAATAAGCAGTGGGAGAATAACTATAGGAGAGTACCTTAAAAGTACTACAACAATAGGTATTCGTCACTACCACCACAAAGATGAAATCAAAGAATTACAAAAAAGCACAGGAGTCTTTTAATAAGGATAAGAAATATTCCCTAGAAAAAGCCTTGGAAATTTTAGAAAAATTTCCAAAAGTAAAATTCGATGAGTCCGTAGAAATTCATATGAACTTAAATATAGATGCTAAAAAACCCGATCAGCAGGTTAGAGTTTCTGTAGTCTTACCGCATGGAATTGGGAAAACATTAAGAATAGCTGCTTTTACAGAAATACAACAAGCTGAAGCTAAAAAAGCTGGGGCAGATATTGTTGGAGATGAAACATTGGTAACAAAAATTATAGATACTAAGAAAATTGATTTTGACATAGCCGTAGCCACTCCAGAAATGATGCCTAAATTATCTAAGGCTGCTAGAGTTCTAGGACCACGAGGATTAATGCCTAATCCAAAAACTGGAACAGTTGGTCCTAAAGTTGAAGAAATGATAAAAGAATTACAAAAAGGTAAGGCCGATTGCAAGAGTGATAAAACAGGAAATATTCATCAAATTATTGGTAAAAGGTCTTTCAAAAAAAAGGAATTAAAAGAAAATGCTGAGCTTTTAATAAAGACTATTCAGGAAAGTAAGCCAGCCAAAATTAAAGGTGCTTTAATAAAAAACATAGTAATTACAGCAACGATGACACCGGGCGTTAAGATTAAGCTATAATTAAAGAATTAAATTAAACATTATGTCACAAGATAATCTTACAACTTTAAAATGTAGTATTTGTGGAAATAGAAATTATTACACTTTTAAAAACAAACGAAAATTGCAGCAACACAAATTAGAGCTAAAAAAATATTGTCCAAAATGTAAAAAACACACTCCACACATTGAAGGAAAATTAAAGAAATAAAAGTAAAAAAATATCCAGAAACAAAACCGCGGCGGAGCCGCGGTTTTGTTTGAACTCATTAATTCTCCAGTATAAACAGAATCACACGCAAAAGTGGGTTATCCCACAAAAATGGCAATAGCAAGTAGAGATTTAA
>CAZRER010000030.1:2594-9743 GCA_964599525.1 uncultured Bdellovibrionales bacterium | reverse complement strand
CTAGGATATTTCTGGGGACGAATGGGAAATTTTATGAACGGTGAATTATATGGACGAATTACCACCAGTAAAATTGGTATGCATTTTTCTCAAGTTGATGCCAAACAAAATATCCTTCGTCACCCTTCCCAACTATATGAAGCTTTCGGAGAAGGAATTCTATTATTTTTCATCTTGCGATACTTCACTGAAAAGACAAAGTGGCAAAATAAAATGTTTCCTCTTTTTCTAATTTTCTATGGACTCATTCGTTTTATTATAGAGTTTTTCCGCCAACCAGATCCCCAACTTGGTTTTATCGCCCTAAATTGGTTGACAATGGGACAAATACTTTGTATGGTTATGATTGGTGTTGGAACCGTTATACTAATTTTCAATTCTAAATTTTCAATTTTCAAACAATTTTCAAATAAACAATAAAAAATAATCAAATTTTCAAACACTTTCTTATTTTTAATTATTTAGAAATTAAATCATTGGCCATTATTTAAAAATTGAAAATTGAAAATTGAAAATTCATTTCAACATGCTTCAGGCAATATTCTATTAACAAAAATAGTTTTTAATTTAATTTATATGAACATTTTAAGTATCGAAACTTCCTGCGACGAAACTGCCGTGGCCATCATTCAAGCCAACGAAAAACAACCCAGCAAAATAAAAACCCTATCCAGTGTTGTGAGCTCACAAGTAGAACTTCATGCTGAATGGGGAGGAGTAGTACCAAACCTAGCCGCCAGAGAACATCTAAAAAATATTATACCTGTTTTAGACGAAGCATTATCTAAGGCAAATTTGAGATTGGTTGACATTGACTTATTCGCTGTTACTCAAGGACCAGGATTAATTCCTGCCCTACTACTTGGCGTCAACACTGCTAAAACTTTAGCCTATTTTTACAAAAAACCCCTAGTCGGAGTTCATCATGTCGCTGGGCATATTTTATCTGCTTTTAGCGATGATGAGTTTAATTTTGAAATTGATCCTACGCTTTTTCCCTTACTCACCCTAACTATTTCTGGTGGACACACCCAATTAATTTATACTGACCGACCATTTAATTTTCAAATAATTGGTGAGACTCAAGATGACGCCGCCGGAGAAGCCTTTGATAAAGTGGCTAAAATTTTAGACCTTGGGTACCCCGGTGGACCAATTATTTCAAAATACGCTGACGAATATGTTAAAAAAAATAAGATTGATTTAGAAAAAATAGATTCGCAATCTAATGACACTTCTGTAAAAAAATTCTTCCCTCGACCAATGATTAATAAACCCAACTACAATTTCTCTTTCTCTGGACTAAAAACCGCCGTACTTTATCACTGTCAAAAAAATAATTTAACTACAAATCAAGTCACCCAAAACTTACCTGAACACGCTCATTCGAGTGAAGTTCGAGGAAGAGATGAGGATTTTTGTAAGGCGTACGAAAGTACGTCGTCAAAAACCGAAATCTCTGACAAAGAAATTCGCCGAATGAGCGTGTCTCAGGTTGCTTTTGAATTCCAAGAGTCCGTAGTAGATGTCTTAATCACAAAAACAATTCGTGCTCTAAAAAAATATCCAGCCAAATCAATTTCTCTAGCTGGTGGCGTCTCCGCCAATACTAGACTGAGAACTAAACTACAAAAAGCTACTAAAAAAGAAGGCTTAAATTTCTTTATGCCTCCGATTTCCCTCACTGGCGACAACGCCACCATGATTGCCGTCGCTGGTTTTTACAAATACCTCCACCACCAACAAAACAACACCCCAGAAACCCTCCAAAAAAACTGGACCAACCTCGATGCAGATGCTAATCTTCCATTAACATCTTATACTGTCAATATTTAAAGTTTTTAAAATCAAAAAACACCTTATACCAAATCAATTTTGATTATCATATTCTTCAATTCTTTTATTTCTATTAACAATAAATTTTATATTATTTCTTTTATATTCATTATATTCACTAACAGAACCTGGCAACGGACTTGAATCAAAGCTTTCAAATGGCAAGAAAAAATTAATTTTTGAATAATTATCCAAGGTTAAGTCTTGTAATAAAAAAAATTCGCAATAACCTTGAAAATTTTTAAATAATTTAAAAAAATTGTCATACCTTTGTAAGGTATCTTTTAACGGACTATTTTTTCCGAGATAATACAACCTTATACATTCTAATGTTAAATCAATTCTGTCGCATATTTTTTTATTACAGCCTCTAGCTTGATTGATAGTTGGTAAAGAATTTATTGAGTTGCTCGGAAAAATAATAGAGCCACCAATTGTATACGATAAATATAAAAAATTATCCATTTCATCCTTAGGAATCTTTTCTATTATATACCTCATTCTCTTCCAGTTGGAGTACTCATGAATTATACAGTCACTTGATAAAAAAAATTCTCCCAACTCCGACTTGTGATATAAATATGTACTTGGATTATTATCATTTAAATCAAATAATTTCCCATTGGGTAATAATTTTGACCACAGTTTTTTATGATAAGACTTAAGCACCCTACTATATTTATCAGGGTCACGCCCGTTTGAATCATTTCTTACATCATACGAAATATCTATAAATTTATCTTTCTTGCCCATAATTTGTAATTAAATGGAGTTATAAATGAGTATGAGATAATACACTATAAACTTTTATAATATTCTCTTATTTTCTTTGCCATCAACTCTCTTCTTTTCACTAAAAATTCTTCATAATCATTAATATCCATTTCAAAAATATCTTCTGGAATTGCATTTTGTTTTAAATTATCTAATAATTTATTTTCATCAGTAATCAAACCATATGATATGTTGCCCTTTTTAACTTGCTCTAAAAGTTCTCCAAAATATTCTTTTGGTGCTTTTGCTCCAACTTTTACATTTACTTCTTGCTGAAGATAGACAAAATTTGCAATTTGATTATAATCGCCTCTACCTAAACCTGCTTTTTGTAGATAATTCTTTGGGAAAAGATGATGTATATCTCCCTTAATTTCAATTAACTTCTGAACACTAACAGATTCTGAAAAAAGAGCTTTATCGTGAAAATAAATTTGTGCTGTAAAAAACAACTTCAAAAATGGATTTGATATTGTAGCTTTTCTTAAATCTTGAACAAGTCCAACTTTCCAATAATTATCAGATAAATCAGCTTCTTCAATTTCTTCAATAACTTTAGCAATTCCTTTTTTGCTTATATCCTTTATATCTTTATCCATGGTTGATTCAGGTGAACTTGAATATCTTTCAGTTAGAATAGAAATAACGATCCATTTTCTCGTGTATTTTTCTATTAAATTATTGTCTATCCCCTTTTTTCTCAAATGTAAATAAATGATGTAAGCAAAATTTAAAACATTTTGAGAATTTATTAGTTTAGAATTGATAATTCCTGCCGATTGAACAATTATTAGAAATTTTTTAAAATGATTTTCATTAACGAAATCTAATATCCCATTTTTAAGGGTTAAAAAAGATTGTTCTTGTATTTCTTCATCAAATTCTCTTGTTTCAAAATTTTGTCCTGAAAGAAGTTTTACTAAATCGCTAATTTTACCTCTTTCAAATTCTTTAACAAAGCTTACTCTTAAAATGTCCTTATAATCAGGATCGTATAAATCGTCATTTTCATTTTTGAGCCATTTTATTTTTTGTAAATATTCAGTTTGATTAAATTCAAAATCATTTTTTTCGATTTCTTCAAAAAAATGTGGTTCCTTCGCTAGGTGTGCAAAATAATCAATACATTTTCTTAAATTTACGCCAAATAATTTATCAAACTCTGGTTCATAAGAAGCAATTTTACTCATAGCGAAATCAGCTTGCTCAAGTGGAATTCCTGCAGAATTAATTCTAACAAAAATTTCTGTTACATCTTCAATATCCAATTTTGCATCAAGCTCAACAATTCCAATATCTTTGGTTTTTATAGAATTTAATTTTTTTAAAGAATTTTTAATTTTTTTCTTCTCATCGTCTGAAAAATTATTTTTTTCAAAAAAAGAATCAACAAAATCAAATATATCTACTTCTGAATTTAAATATTTAGAAATATCAGATATCCATTCAGAGCTTCTTTTAATGGCTGGAGTAAGTGTCTCAAATTTTTCTTCTAAAGGATGAAAGGCTATAAAAATCCTCTTTTTCTTATAATTTTCATCAACAATTTCTTGTCCCAAAACTGCAGCCATTAAAGCTGTAATCCTTTGTTGTCCATCAATTAAAACCTGTTTTCCTCTACTTAATTCTCCGTTTTTTAATCTAATGTTTGGATTTTTCCAAGTTATTATATAACCAATCGGAAAACCTTGATATAAAGAGTCCATTAAATCACGAACCTTTACGCTTTTCCAAACAAAAGGTCTTTGAATTTCTGGTATTACGATTTCTCCATCTTTTATATAATGAAGTAACATATCAACGCTTCTTTGATTTACTGAATACTTTTGCATATTTATTTAATTAATATATATAATACATTTCATGTCATATTCTTTTATAATAAACTATTCTATTACTAACCTAATATAAATACTTTTAAATTAGAATTAAAAACTCCCTACTCCTCCCCCAACAAACTCTTGAAGTCTGGCATTCCGTCATTTTTGTCGTTATCATTGTCATTTTCATTTTTATTGTCATCCTCCTCTCCTTCAAGTCCAACTCTCTTAAATCGGTCTTCAATTTCCGCTTCCACAATCTTTTGCGAACGACCATATTTATATCTTGACAACTCCTTTAAAGCATTCCTAATTTCATCATTCCCCTCACTCGGTGGATAAGTTTTCATGTTAAAAGGTTCCGTAGACATATTATTTACCAAAAGTTTTGAGTAACATTGGTAATTGTCAATATTTATTAAATCATTGGCATTGAAAACTGGAGCAAATTGTTTTTCTAAAAATTCCGCATCTTCTGAACCAACTCGAAAAGCAGACATTGATCCAACATTACCAAATACCGCCTTTGAAATTTCTTCCGATAATTGTCCAATAAATTGATGGGCAATGGTCAAGCATAATTTGTATTTTCTAGCCTCTGCTAAAATTTGTGAGATAGAATCAGTAGTAAAATTTTGGAACTCGTCTATGTAAAGATAAAAATCTCGTCGTTCCTCTTCTGCTATATCCACTCGACCCAAAGCCGACATCAATAATTTACCAACAATAACCATTCCCAAAAGATGACTATTTATTTCTCCAATTTTACCCTTAGAAAGATTAACCAATAAAATTTTTCCCTCGTCCATAACTTCTCTAAAATTAATAGTACTTTTCTGCTGAGAAATAATCGGCCGCATCATATCATTAGAAACAAAAGTAACTAATTTAGAAGTAATATATGGAGCAATATTTTCCATGGAAGCATCTCCTCCAGCTTTCTCGGCTTCCTTTTCCCAAAAATCAATTACTGTCATATCTTTGCATCTCTTTAATTTATCTTTACGAAAATCTACATCTCGAAAAACCCTTGGTATTTCTAATAAAGTTGAGCCCGTCTCAGGGCTATCCATGACTAAGAGCATAGCATTTCTCATATACTGCTCAAACATCGGACCGCCTGTTTGTTTTAGGTCATAAAGTTTGTCAAAAATAGAAATCATTTCATTAATTACAAAAGTTTTTTGTTCTGGATGATTTTCATCATATTCCATCATATTTAAACCAAAAGGTCTTTCTGTGTCTGAAGGGTCAAAATAAATAACGTCCTCTGCCCTCTCTTTAGGAATTGATTTCATAACATTATCTATTAAATCACCATGGGGATCAATAATACACATCCCTTTTTTATTTTTAGCATCTTGTTTAGCCATCTCTTCAATAAAAGTAGATTTACCAGTACCAGTTTGTCCAACGATGTACAAATGCCTTCGCCGGTCATCATCGCCAATTCTAATTTCTGTCTTTGTTCCCCGAAAATCATTATACCCCAACAATAAACCCTTTTCCGGTAAATTATCTGGGGGAGGAGCCACTTTTGATTTTAACATATTTAGTTTTGGTGTTTCAGTGGTAAAAATTGGCAAATGAAAAATACTAGCTAATTCTTCTGTGCTTAAAATCATTTTTTGCTTCTGGTCAAAAGTTCTCAAAATAAAATCTTCGGCTATTTTATGAGAATTTTTAGACTTATCTCGTACTGCCCTAAATTTATTCAACTGCCCTCCATCGAATTGAGTAAAAGCGTTTTCTAAAGAATTTAACATCATCTCCGCTCTCTCCCCATTGGGTGCCGAAGCCAACAATCTAACATTAACATCAAATTTAGTTTTATTTGCTTTTGCTTCTAGTTGCTTCACTACTTCTTGCTCTTCGGGAGTTAAAGAAATTACATCATTGGAAGGACTATCCGGCATTTCATCTGATTTTTTTCCAGAAATAACTTTTCCAAATTCTTTACCTACTTCACCCATAACTTTTCCCATAGTTGTACTTCGACGAATAGCTTTTTTCAATCGATACCCTTGTTGCATTTCTTGAGCGACTTTTTCCCCACTCAACTGCCAACGCATTGTTGATTTGTGAAAAATAAATTGCAAGGCAGCCCCTTCAGTTTTAGGATCTAATTTAGATAAAGCATTGGTGATACTATGCAACGGATCTGTTTCTAGCTGTTGATAAGTTTTAATAGGATAAAAACTTTTTCTTTTTAATTTCAAATAAGAAGCCTTCGTAATTCCTCCTGGTCTAAAAATATTATAATCTTTCACCCTTTCTATAAAAGCTGATGGGAAAAAACTATTAATTTGTTTTTCAATTATTTCTTGCAATTCCCTAGGAAAAGCAATATAAAATGAAGTTTGTTCCCCTTGAGCCGAAACAGCCATCTCAAAAACTAAATTAATAGCCGTACCCTTAATCCCCACTATATTTTTTTTACCCTCTACCAAACTTACCAGCGATGCTAAAAGTTGTTCCGTTTTAGATATCTCTTCCTTTTCAATTTGCTCTTTAGACATTCCTCCTTTATCGTTGTTTTCATCCTGGGTTTTAACAACCTTAATAATATCTAAAGAATAATTCAAAGACTTCTTAATTTCCTTCTTATTGATAACAAAATGTTCATAGGCCAACCAAAAACTAGATATCAAAGCAATGATACCACTAATTATTACAATTATAAAAATGATTGTTGCCACCTCCATGATTTAGGAATTTA
>CAZRER010000030.1:0-2494 GCA_964599525.1 uncultured Bdellovibrionales bacterium | reverse complement strand
TCCCGAATTTTATCTTCAGTTAGGTCACTATGCACCTCCGCTAAAATATAATTGTTTTGCAATTCCTTAGCGATGCTAATCGCCAAAACTGGACTTTGGTGAATAGCAACTTGAACCAGATGATCAACCTGATCATCCACATCCAATTTCTTCATTTCATTAATGCTTTTTTCTACATCACGAATATCCACTTCCTGCTCACCACCATTTTTAACAGTCGTCGTATGTGATTTTAATTTTTCTCCACTCTTTTCAATAGCCTGTTCAACTTTTTTTTCTTCTTTTTTGTATAATTCCTCGTCAACAACACCAGGCCGTTCAACCCTACTACTTTCAATATTATTTTCCGTTTGCTGGTTTATTTCCTCTTGACTTATTTTTTCTTCTGGTGACATATTTTAAAATCTTAAAATTTAATTTATGCAGCCATTTGGTGATCATAATCATCCGCCGCCACACTATTAATCATATTATTGTCCGTTTTTGATATACCTTGTTCGCTCGCATTATTCACAATATGGGCCCTTAACTCTCCAGAATTATTTCTCTCAACTTTTATAACTCCATTGCTAACTTCTAAAGATTTTACCATTGCTTTATATGCTTCTATAGCTTCTTCGCGAGACATTCCTTCTTCTGACAACTCATTGAGAATTCCCATTGTAAAATTATCAAAAACTTCTTTTACCTGACCTTCTCCGAACTTAGGATTTATTTCACTTAAAGCTTCCCTAATTGCTCCTCCCAAGCCAGCTTCGGAATTTACAACTACCTCCACCTTAAATTTACCATTGTTTTCTACATCAATGTTACTTTCTACATCAATATTCCCCTCTACTTTTTTATTAACTTCTTTTTGTTGAACTTTATCTATTACATTTTTTACCCCATCAATATCCATAATTTCCGACAGTTCCTTTTCAGCACCAATCAATACGTTGGGGTTATTCTTTAAATATTCTTCTAGCTCTTGAATTTGCTCTTCAAGTTTAGATTCCAACTCTATCACTTTATCATTAGTCGTTTCCACCTCCTTCTTTAAAGTAATTGGCTCCCCACCACCTAAAACACTAGCCGTTTCACTTTCTACGGTGCTATACTGTTTGGCAAGACTACTGTGCAATTCTTTTGCATCTTTTAATTCACTGTTTACAATTTCAATTTCATCAATAAAATTAATTAACTTTTTATCAGGTAACATTTCAGCAGATTTTCTTGCAAAATAATCATCCGCTGTTGATACATTTTTTTCTGGTTTTACTGTATTCATAGCTTCTTCTTTTATTTTATTATTATGCACACTCTGTTGTTGTACATTACCTTCTACAGGTATTGTTCCGATTTCAACATCACTCCCAAAAACACCTCTACCAACATCCTCGTTTTCACTCTCTACTATTGATTTTGTTTCAGAGTCCATATCTCCATTCTTTAATGATATTGCCAACTCAGTATCCATATCTTTTTCCAATGTTTTTTTCTCACCTTCTATTTCCTGCTCCATTAACAATTGTTTATTTTGGTTATAACTTTCTGTATCTACAGGTAACATCCCACTATTCACCGAAACAGGTAATTCTCTATCTTCTTTGCTCACATGCCCAGACAACTCACTGCTCAAATCCAAATAACCATGTTCTTTTGCCTCCATATCCAACTCCTCAGTTCTATTACCACTTTCTCTATCAATTTTACTTTGTTCAAATTTTTCATTCCCCGTCTTCCAATGTTGCACCTTTAGAACTCTCGGAAGAAATATCTACACCCCTAAAAATTTCACTACTATTCACTCCAGCACCAATAAGATTTACTGCTCCCATTTCCTCGTTCTGTTCTCCATAATTTTTTACAGTATCTGTTTCTGGCACTTCCTTTATTTTCCGAACATCTACTCCGACAGTATTATCCACAACATCACTTTCCAAACCACTATTTACCGGATAACCATCTCCCGGTTCATTTAAAGACATTACATTTATTTTTGTAGTTTGGTTGTTTCCACCCGTAGGCTGGTTGTCTTTACTCATTTGTCCTTGATTCATTTTTATATTTAACCTTGTCTAGTAAGTTGTCCTCACCCCCTTTCTAGACAAAATTATTTTTATTTTATTTTATCATCTCAACATTTAAATTATACCATAAGTTGTTTACAATACCAAGTAAACATACTACAATGAAGATATCTAATAATAAATTAGATATTGGACGCCTAAATAAATATCATAAAATAAAAACAATAAACTTGTCCCTAAATAAGCTTTTAGTTAAATTTGCCAATTTTCACCACAGCTTGTTAAAAAATTATTACCAATACTACGGCATTTCTAAGAATTTTTTAACGGCACTGTGGCAAAAATTCATCAAATTTCCTTTAAAATCTTATTTAGGGACAAGTTTAATAATTCAATAACAAATTCTTTAATGAATTATTTTTGCAACATTTTCTAATTTAAAATTCCCCTATAGATAAAATATAAAAATATGGAAGTACAGC
>CAZRER010000029.1:6512-9768 GCA_964599525.1 uncultured Bdellovibrionales bacterium | reverse complement strand
TTCATTTGACATTTTTATTAAAGTATGCTAGTATGAAGTATTAAATAATTATTTTGGGGAGATTGTGTAAAAATTGTAATTATACAAGGATTATAATTGCTTAAGATTTAAAATAGTTATTTGTACTTTGACAATTTAATAAAGGACTATTTCCGGAAGAGAATGGACTAATTTTTCAGCCTTCGGCTGATCCGCCCAGGGCGGGCAATTCTTAATTCTTAATTCTTAATTCTTAATTCTTAATTATTAATTAGTTCCCTCTTCCGGGAATAGTCCCGAAAAAAATCAAAAAACAAATTTCCACCCCCAGCATTCCGCTGGTGGTGGGTTAAAATTCGAATGGAGGGAAGAGATGGAAACATTAATGTTCTTGATTGGAGGATGTTTGTTGATTATTGCCTTTGGAATAAAAATATTAACCATTCTGGGGGTAAAGTTTCAAGGAATTGAGCTCCATAAAGTGGAGCATAAAAAAGTGACTATTGTTGAGAAGGCTATTGGCCTTAAGGCCAAGGTAGAACCAAAAGAACTACCACCAGGATTATATCCAATGATAAAAATTAGCCCATTTTATGTAATAAAAAAGGCTAATATACCAACCTACCAGTATGCCATTACATTCTTTGCAGGAATGGATGAACAGTGGGAGGATTGGGAAACAAACCCAACGCATTCTTCCGATGACATTGATTGGGATAAAACTTCTGGGATAGAGTTAGATGGGGGATCAACGGCAGTAATTGAATGCCTGTTGGTATTTTCCATTGACGACCCTATAGCCTTCGTGTACAACAATGAAGAGCCTATAGCCACGATGGTGATGATCGCAAAGGCTATCGTGAAAGATGTAATTTCCGGAAAAATATCCTTCAGCGGTTTGATGGAGTTGAGTCAAAGTGCTCAAGAAGATATGGTCAGACGAATCAGAGAGAGCGTTATGGAATTAAATCTTGGGATAGATATTAAAAAGCCCGATGCTGACCATTCCTTCATCAAAAATCCTCACCCCTGTCCAGAAACTAAAAAGGGCAGGGCGATAAGATTTGAGGCCAAGCAAAAAGGAAAGGCTGAAGTGGAACTTTCCACTGGTACAGCAAAAAGTGCAAAAATTCTCGCAAATGGCGAGTCAAAAGCGGAGCAAATCCGCAAAAAAGGGAAAGGAAAGGGTATTAAGCAAATGGCCGAGAAAGCTGGAATAACCCCTCAAGAAGCTTTTGCTTATGAGACAGTAACGGAGACGACGAAAAACCTTGAAAAGGCTACTTTTGTGCAAACGGATGGCAATAGCTTGATGTCAAATGTCGCCAGTATGATTGGTGTTGGGAAATCTATACTTGAACCAACCAATGATGACAAAGATAAAGAGACCACAAAAGGAGATGGATCATGATTATTGCTGTAATAGGATGTATATTCATCACAACAGGGGTTCTGGTCAAGTATGACCTGACGCCCTTGTCATCCGGTTGGCTATTTGTAATAGCCACCGGTTTGTCGGTAGTATTTTTGTTGGCATCTCTGATGTCAGCAAAGACTACAACGGAGGAATCGCCTTCTCCTCCCCCCACCCCTCCCACCCAGCCACAAACGGGTGACGGTGAGACGACAACGGAAACAAACTGGGGTACCATCGCTATCACCATCCTCCTCCTTGCCGTTATCGGCGGAGGGGGTTGGTGGGCTTTTTCCACCCACTCCTCTGGTGGATTGTCGCCGGAAGAAAGGGAGCTTGTCTCCCTTGGGTGGAAAAAAGTTATTGTATCCCCCCCAGACAAAGATGGTTTTTCGTCGGTGGTTATTCCAACGGAAGCCGTCGGAAAAAAATTTGTGGAATTTCGGTCTTGTCAGTACACACAAACAAGGTCGAATGGTGTCCGGAGTAAAATCTGGGCACCACGCTCAACAATGAGTTGGGCAACATCCACAATAGAAGTATCCTTTGTGGATGTAAAATTTACAAAAGTCCCAGCGAGTGGTTTTTGCTGGGCACAGTTTCGGTGATAGTAACACCTTCACCGAAACAAAAACCGGGCAAATGTACAAATTGTATTGTCCGGTTTTTTAATACAAAAAATATAAAAAATATTTTTATTTTTTTTAATGATTAGCTTAAATAAAAGTGTTCCTGACTGAAAGATAATTTATAAACCTAGCTACTACTATGCTCTGGGCAAGCACTACCAGCATAACAAACATCCCAGTGTCCGCCACTAGAACCATTCCCTGCTTCATAAACCCAAACATTATTATTTACGTCTCTAAATTTTGGACCACTTGGTGGACTAGTTCTTGTTCCTATCCTGGTTAATATTCCACCGCTTGTAGTACTGCCGACTGGAATATTTTCTATCTCACTTCTAGTGGCTCGTCCCGTTAAATAAGTATTGAGTGTTGAATTAGCTTGATAGTCAACTTTATCTCCGCTGTGATGACAATAAGTACAATTAGCATCCCCGCTGTGAACAGTGTTATAATATGTTTCTCCAGTATTAGGATTAATTATTCTGTCTGTTACAGAATTAATTTGGACAACACAGTTTGGGTTATAAGATTTACATCCATTAGCTAAATTATTCATACCTTGTATAGTTTGTGGTTTTGCTCCTACTAAAGATACACAATTTGTAGCTCTTGTACTACCAGTGCCGTGACAAGCATCGCGTGGTATTGTAACATTATCATTTACCGTTGCTCTAGCTTGTTCTTCGGTGGTGCTAGGTTGTGTTGGTGTTAGTATTGGTGGAGTAGGATTATGTGTTTGTGTATTGTCTGGGTTTTGTATTTGTGTATTATCTGGGTTTTGTGTTTGTGTATTATCTGGGTTTTGTGTTTGTGTATCCAACAAATCCTTATCAAACGAGCTCTCGGTGTCGCAGGTGAATTGGAACCAGGAGTCGGCGGTACCTTTACCAATCATTCCATTCTCTTTGACTGATAATAAATTCAAAATAGTATAAACAATTAACCAGCTCAATAGAAAAATTCCAAAACCTAATAAAGTTTTTTCAATAATTCCTTTCGCCAGACTGGTCATCGCTCCCCCGGAAGAAACAATATACAAAACTCCGGCGATGGTAAGCATCAGTAAAGAAACTGTAATAATCAAGGACAAGAGTAAATCAAAAATGTTTTTAATTAAAATAATAAAATGACAGAGGGTACAGGTTTTATTAATTGACCGAGCTTCTTCATTGCTCCCATTACCTCCGCCAGCACATTGTTTATCAATTCCACAAGGAACCAACGGTCCGTGAAA
>CAZRER010000029.1:0-6412 GCA_964599525.1 uncultured Bdellovibrionales bacterium | reverse complement strand
TAATAATATTATGATTAACAAAAATTTATTTTTCATTGTTTTTGATTAAATATTTATACTTTTTACTATAAATTTCAGATTGTTAAATTTGTTAAATATTTTTCAGCTTTTAAAATTTGTATACCCTCAGAATGATATTCGTTTCTTAAGTTTTTTACAATTTGCTCGGCTTTTAAATTATACTTATTCTTAAAATATATCAGATGTTTAGATATTGATCCATCAGATAATTTCGCTTCAATGATTTTTTCTATTTCATTATTTTCATCTACTAGTGCAAAATCTACCTCTCTTCCATCCTTGTCTTTTAAATACATTAATTTTCCACTTCTCCCAAGAAAATCCTTTTTTTGCAAAATATATTTTAACAATGAGACAGCTAAAAAATTTTCAAATTTGACACCATTGTCACCTTTAACTAACCCTGTATCAAAAAAATAAATCTTTGCTCTTTTTAATATGGAACGAGATATTTTTTTAGAATAAGTTGGTACTTTAAATATAATATACAGGGCTTCCAAAACTTTTATATACTTTTTTACGGTGGTGGGAGATGCTTCAACATCGCGAGCAATAGAAGAATGCGAAATTGGAGAACCAATTTTAGTTCTTAGCAACTCAAAAATATTATTCATTAAATTTATATTATAAATCTTTTCAAAAGACAGCACATCTCCTTTTACCAAAGAATCTACATACTCATCCCTCCATCTTTCGGCGTCTAATTCATCCCTTGCTAAAAAAGGCTCTGGGAAACCACCTCTTCTTATAAAATAATCCAGGTCTTTTTGATATGATGTATTTTTTAATTCTGATAAAGTTAATGGCATTAAGTGGTGAACAAAAAACCTCCCGGCCATTGAATCACCCATGTGTCTATAGGCCTCCAAGCGAGCGCTACCAGTTACTAAGATTTTTAGATTATCTGGCTTGGTGTCATAGGTGCCTTTGAGAAAATTTTTCCACATAGGCATTTTGTGTAATTCATCCAACACCAACAACTCTGTTTTTTCTGACCAATTCATAGCTTTTATTTTTTTCTGATCTTCAATATTATCATAACTTAAATAAGTGACATTCTTAAATTTTTTTGAAATTTCCCTAGCTAAAAAAGTCTTTCCTACCTGTCTTGGCCCAACGATAAAAACCATCTTCTTTTGAAGATCTTTAAGAATCTGTTTTTCATTTGCTCTCGGTATTATATTCATACTGATATTATACATTTTTTTAGAAAATAGTCAAGACTATTTTGCAGTGAAATGGAAAAAAGTCACGACTATTTTCCATTTGCGTGAAAAATAGTCTGTTTTTTGATAATTTTACGACTATTTTGCAGTGAAATGGAAAAAAGTCGTGACTATTTTGTATTTGCGTGGAAAATAGTCGGATTATCTTCGCACCAAGGCATTAACTCTTTCTTCAGCGGTAGTTACGGCTTCACCAACGGACATTGTTCCCCTATTTACAGCATCAATCATCTCCCTAAATATTTTATCTACAGCATTATTATCTGCCTGTCTCCAAGATTTAGCCGTTAAGGCTTGCTGAGCAAATACACCTAAATCTAAATCATTTTTCATCTTAGCAATCAAATCTCTTCTGGCCGGCGCTTTGTGAGTATTTTTTAAGTAGGTTGCCATAGCATCATAACCACCATTTTGTTGAGAAGTGTTGGTCATAAAATTGATATAATTCCAGGCTTGTTTAATTCTTTCGGCTTGTCCATAATTTGCTGTGGCTGGCAATTTTCTATTCTTTGTCACTGCTAATCCCCAGTAGCTAGCAAAGTTAACTATATTATTTCCATTTAAACTAGTTTGCGGAACTGGTGCAACATTAAAGTCTAGTTTTGGATCGGAGCGCTTTAGTCTATCTTGCCAATAAGAATAATTTATCATCATCGCTGTTCGTCCATAGCGAAAACTGTCCACGGAATAATCTTGTCTGGCATTCCAAGAATAATGCGGGCTAGAGCTATCCGCAAATGAGGTAAAAAACTTTAAAGCTCCTACACCGGGGTTAACGTTTGGAAATTTTGAATTACTAAAATCAGCCTCTAATGATCCTCCATTATTCATTACGGCACCTCCTTGCATCATTAATAACATTACAATATCACCAGCTCTATTTACTGCGCCGGGATTTTCTGCTCGACCCAAAGCAATGGCTGATTGTTTAATATTTCCATACTGATCAATTTTTGTTAATAGTTTAACATCTTTTTTTAACTCATCCCAAGTTTTTGGTGGCGAAACAATTCCTGCCTGATTTAATAAATCATTATTATAATAAAGGGCTAAAGTGTCACAGTATAGGGGTTTGGCAAAAATTTGATTTTTATAAACAAAATCTTTATAGGCCACATCCACGAATTTATTTTTAAAATCTACTAAATTTTGTTCAGAATTTGGCATTGGCACTATTTTGTCTCCGTGTTTGGGCAACCAACTATTTTTAAAATAAATAATATCTGGTCCAGTACCATTGGCCATAGCGTTGACAAACTGTTTTTCAAAGTCTCCAATGTTACTAGCAATTTTTTTATAATTTACCTGACTAACATAAGGATTTAGATTGGCAAATTTGGCGTTCATCTCTTTCATTGCATCAGAGTCATCAAAAACTCCCCAAACTTCCAACTCTACCTTTGGAATATTCTTTGGTTTCTTCTTAAGACAACCGGAAAGTCCAATAGTTATTACACTAATTATCAAAAGAAGTATTAATGTTTTTATTTTTGTCATTTTTTTGTTTTTTATACTTATAGCAATTCTAATTTATTTTAATTATAACACGTGCTTAAAAATTATCAAAACAAAAAACGGCTTACGCCGTCTTTTGTTAGTTTTTATTTATTGCAATAAATAACAAATTATAGACCTCCTCCTGTTTCTTGTCCCTTTAGGGCCTTGCTTAAGAATACCACAATGGCATAACCCAAAACACTAACTACTAAACCTATGATAGCATAGGTTATCATATCTCTAGCTTGGTCAGCTCGATCACTACCTGCTGCTGTAAGGAAGAACAATCCAGCAATAACAAACATTAATACTGCTATTACGAAAACCACACTTAAAAGACCTTTAATAACCGTAAAAATTGTATCCACTAAATTAGCTGAGTTACTCCTTGATACACCTAAATCTCTTGCCCGATGTTCGTCTACATTAAATTGAGCATTAACTACTGGTGTTAGAAACATCGGCAATGTCATAACAACCATAGCTATTATTCCTGTTATCATTTTTTTTGTTTTTGTCATAGTTTTCACCTCGCTTTCTAGATAATTAATAATTAATAATTAAAAATTAAGAATTTATTTTTAAAATAAATTAATTCAAAATTTTTAATTACTAATTTTTAATTTTTAATTTATTTAGTTTTGTATAAAATCTACTATTTGTTTTACTATCATCATTGCTGCCGATACTATTACAATTCCAATGATTGAATATTTAATTGTTTTTCCAGCTCTTTCAGCTACATCAATTGTTCCAGCCACGACATACATAATCCCACCAATCACTAAACTTATAATAGCAAGTATTCCGGTAATTGACAATAAGAATGTCAAAGTATTCATTACAATAGTAGCAATAGTTGGTGCCTCCCCAATACTTACGGGCATGGGAGCGTCTGCTCCACCCAGAACAATAATTTTAATTTGTTGTAAAAAGGCTGGGGCGGCTGCTGTTAGGGCTAGTCCAATAATTGCAAAAACCAATGTAGTTTCGGCCATTTTTTTCATATTTTCATTACCACCACCCATTCCAGAAATTAAATACATTATTCCACTAACAACAATTGCTACGACGGCCAGATAAGCAACGATACTACCGAGCTTAACCATTACATTTTCTAAAAAATCAGTAAGGGTTCCAACACCAACTGGATTATTTATAGAAATATTTGTATCAGCCGCCAAAGCAAAATTTCCTAGAGAAATCATCCCTATGCTAAATATTGTTATAATTATAAATTTTTTTAGTTTTGATGACATAATTATTTTAATTTTCAATTTTCAATTTTCAATTTTCAAACAATTTTCAATGTAGCAATGTTTTAATTTTTAATAAATTTATAAATTAAATTATTGTTTAAAAATTAAAATTTAAAATTTAAAATTTAAAATTGCTACTACGTAGCTATTCCCATTAATGTTAATACTTGTCTTAAAATAATTAAAGCTGCCCCTGAAATTGCCACCCCAATTATAGCATACATTAGTCCTTTACGGGCTTTATCAGCTCGTCCCCCATCTCCACCAGAAGCAATAAATTGAATTCCTGTTACAACGAAAGCGATGGTCGAGATAACTCCCACCAAAAGAATTATAAATCTCATCACACTGGCAATAATATCTCTAACACTTTTAGCTTCCTGTATTACGTTGCTATTGGTCGTTCCCTCCCCAGAACTAGCCAGATCAAATATTTCTTTTAAAATTGATGGGGCCGCTACTGCCAAAATAAACCCTAACAAAGCATAGGTTAAAATCTTTTTGCCTAGTTCAATTTGGCTACTTTTTCCAAAGGCAGTTATATAGACTAATCCTCCGACAACAATCATAATTACTGCCAACCAACCAACAATCGCTTGAATTTTTGTCAAAAATCCTTTAATTAAATCTGTAAAACTACTAACACTAAGTGGGTTTTCATAGGTTACCTCTAGTGCAGGTAATTTTATGGGATCAGCAGCTTGCACTACTGTCAAATTACTAATACCAAAAAAGGACAGTGCTAATAAAACAATGCCTACAATATTTTTTATTTTTGTGTTTAGGTTTGTCATATTTTTATATGGATATATGGTTGCTATTTACAAACCACGCGGATCAGTGTTTGTGGAGTTATTTGAATTACCACTTTGAGTTGGGTTGTCTGCATTGTGACTATTATCCATTTGTTGTCCTGCCTCTGCAACAGGATTGATACTATCATTATCTTGTTGTGCTGGGAAGCCTCCATAATTTTACCAATTATCATCAATGGTTCCGTAATTTGGGTTGGCATCCGTACCATAATTTATGTTAGCGTTGTTACCACTTCCAGCTGGGGCAGTTCCTAGGAGGCCGACAATGGTGTTGAGGATAATTAAAGCTCCGCCAACAATAAAAATGGCAATAATTGTATAGGTAAAATTCTTTTTTGCTTGAGCCTCTGAACCACTAGCACCACCAAAAGAAAAAATAAACTGAAGTCCAGTTACTACAAAAGCCATCGTAGCTAAAATTACGAAAATCATTAATAACCAATTAAGCACCCTATCAAAAACTTGAGCAAAGGAGTCCTCTGATAATCCTGTTCCTGTTGGTACTTGAATTCCTTGAGCAAAAACCACCGGTAAAGCAATTAAAAAAATAATTATGCTCATTGCTAATAACCTTTTTTTTGACATTTTTTAGTATTTATTGTTTATAAAATAATTTTGTTTTGCCAATTCTTAAATCACATTCTATCTACTCCAAGGTAAATCAATGTTCCCAGAAACTCCATCATTATTAATGGTGATATCACCATTGTTACCTATTGGAATATTTGCCTCGCCCCAAACACCTCCGTTACCAATTTCGACATATCCTCCGGCACCGCCACCACTTCTAGACCCTCTATAATTTCCAGTAAGCATTTTTGAAACAGAAATTATAATTATATATCCCAAAACACTGACTGCTAAACCAATAATTGCATACATTAGCCAATCTTTGGCAATTTCATGCATATTAGAATTTCCAAATGAGGTTATAAATATAATACCAGAAGCTACAAAGGCAAAGACGGCTAGCCAAAAAACAAGACTGAGCAACCATTTTACCACATTAATAACAACTGTTTTTGCGTCTGTTTCTGGCAATCCTGTTCGAGCAGTACTAACAGCTTCTATCCCCTGCCTCCATCCTTGGGCATTAGCTTGTTGAATATTGGAAAATTGTAATAATATTACTCCAATAGTTGTGGCTAGGACGGCATATAAAAAAACTTTCATATTTTTTAATTAATAAATAAAATATTTAATGACATTAACTACTAAAAAACTCAAAACTGATGCCCCAAAAATCCAGCCAGACAAAACAAGCATGTTGGATCCAGTCTCTGCTGTTATTTCGTCCCCACCAGAAGTTACCATCTTAAGAAAACCTGCGGCAAAACCAAATATACTTATAATAAACATCAGGGCGGAAATTATAATTAATACATTAAATATATTACCAATCTGTAAATTACTTTGAATAGCTGGGGCATTTGCTGGTTCACTAACTTCAGGTGCCTCTACAAATTGCGCAAAAACAGTTCCACTTAAAACAAAGAGGATCCCGACAGCCACAATAAATTTTAATTTTATCTTATTTTTTAATTCCATATTTATATTATACCAGAGTTATTTATTTTGACAAATAAATAATAAG
>CAZRER010000028.1:8709-9856 GCA_964599525.1 uncultured Bdellovibrionales bacterium | reverse complement strand
TTTTATATTTTTTAATTCGCTCGCTAAAGGTCTGGCCTTAACGCCTACAAGCCACAACTTCGTCGTAGCGGCTATGGAAAAGGCCAAACCTTGCTCGCTTACTTTTTTTCAAAAACGGTTACTGTTCCCGAAGAATAAACTTGTTGAAAATTTGGTGATTTTTTGAAAACGGCGTCGTCGAAGCCTTTTTTCAAAACAATAAATCTAGTTTTTGTTTCGGCAAAGCACTTTTGCCCAATCTCTGAATTTGGCTTAGCGACCATATCACGAGTACAGGTTTCTCTTTTCTTAATTACATCTTCATAGCGACGGTCGTAGGTTCGTGAAAGTGGGTATTTATAACCGCGCATAAAAAATATCTTCATCCAAGTATCTCCCTCTAAAAATTTATGGTCTTTTAAAATCATCTCATTGGCATCAGTATTTTCAGCTAAGTACATTGAAGCCAAATATGTCTGCATTACTTCTTTAGAATTCGTTTCCGAAGAAATCTCAAATTTCCCAGCTGTAGTCCGTTGGTTGGCAGTAATATCTTGTCCAAATCCAGAAATAAATCCAATACCCATAAAAAATAAAAATAAAAAAGTAACCAATCCTTTTGATAATTTACTTTTGATAACTACAAAAAAATAAGCAATTCCAAAACTAGCCATAATGGTTAGCGGGTAAGTTAGATAAGTAATAATTCTTCGAGAGGGGATATCAACTTTTAACAATCCTGGTTTCCAGCTCATTAAAAAAATAATTCCTGCCCAACTAAATAGAATAGATAAAATAAGTGCAAAAGGTGTTATAGATTGAAACCTTATTTTTTTTAAAAAAATATCTTTTATTACTTTCCATCCAGTTACGAGTCCAATAGCCCCAAAAATTCCCGCGAACAAAATCCTCCAACTGCCAACTCTTTCAAAAATTTCCGAAAGACTAAAACCAACCCGAGTAATTTTAGTTGGCGTTCCCACAGCCACATCGATGGCCGAAGGATTTAAATAGGAGGGCGTTCTAACTTGCCAGATAAAAAATATTCCAATGACAATAATTAATAACGGGGCAAGAGTAAAAAATGGTTGTAAATGTTTAAGAACTAATTTAAAAAAAGTCATTAAGTTAAACTTTACAAAAATTAAGGTTAAGATTATAAACCCAA
>CAZRER010000028.1:0-8609 GCA_964599525.1 uncultured Bdellovibrionales bacterium | reverse complement strand
AAAAAAGTCATTAAGTTAAACTTTACAAAAATTAAGGTTAAGATTATAAACCCAAGTAAAATTGCAATAAAACTGTAGATAAAAATAAAACTAGAAAGATGATGAGTATAAACAAGTGTTAATATAGAAACTAAAAATAATACAACAAAAGATATTGATTTTTTAGTGATTATTTTCAGAAAACTATACACCGCCACAATTATTAAGAGATTTCCAATAACATTTCCGATTACTCCCCCAGAAACAAATTTAACTTGTGGAGCCGAAATAGGATATAAAATACCAATAACAAATAATCCCCAAAGAGCAACATCATAGGGTGATATTTTTTTAATCTTAGGGAATATTTTTTGAAAAACTTTATTCAATGGTATTGCCAACCAGTATACAAGAATAAAAACACCAATCAAAGTAAAAATATTAAACAAAAATAAAACAACAACCGCTAAAGGACTAATATAATGAATTCCGCTGAGAATACTTACCGCCGCAAATGGTAAATGTTCACCAATAATAAATTTTTCGTCATAGGTAGGAAGTTTTTTATTGGTATTAATATAATTGGCCCAATACATATGATGACCAAAATCAGTAGTCTTTGGAAAAATTCCATCGGCAATGTAAACTGATCGAATAAATACAGAAAAGCCAAGTAAAACAATAAATAATAAAATTTGTCGGTAGGAAGGAGAGCGCAAAGTACAATTTTCAATTTTCAATTTTAAATTTTCAAAGTCTTTGACTCTGTCCTGGTTTTTATTTTGATTTTTGTGTTGAAAAAAGTGCTTATATTTTACAACCCAAACCACCCCAAATACAAAACTAACCCCAACAATCCCTAAAAATAAATTTTTTCTAGTAATGGCGATGTTAAAATAATTCATTAAAAGCATTATCGCATCGGTAGAGGTTAGGCTAAACACAAAAGTAATTAATAATTTTTCCAGGAAAGCTAACATATTATAATTCTTCCCAAAAATCACTCGCATTAAAAAATACCCCGACAGAAAGAAGACTAAAAATATGGCAATGTAGAAATGTAATAAAGTTAGCATAAAATTTGTAAAGTTATAAAGTCTATAAAGTTCGTAAAGTTGTAGATTTTGTGAAATTATAGATTAAATATTCAATGATAAATATATTATCTAAATAATATTTGTCCATCAACAATTTTATTATACCACAGCTTGTAGATTTATAAAGAAAATATAACCATGCACTTTTTCTTTAAATGAAAATTATTCTTGAACAGTTTTAGTCTAGATATTTAGTAGATCAACTAATTAAATCTTAAGCTGTGACGTTTCCCTCACGGCCGTGAGACAAACGTCACGGCTTTTGTGAAATGGATATCGTCCCAGTAATTTTCTAGTTTATATTATTATTTAAAATAACTGCTTATGAATGATGTGGTATAATGAAAAAGGAAAAAGAAAAATTAAAAAAATAATTTTATGCAAATAAATAGAAAAACTCAAGATTTATTTATAGCTATTGGACTCCTGCTGGTAGGATATTTTTTTGGTGATGCGGTGTCAAAAATAAACCAATATAGTCCGGTGAAAATTCCAGAGACTGTTGAGGAGGTGAGAAATGTTGGTAATTTAGAAAAAGTAAAAAATAAAAATTATACTAAGGGTGAGAATGATAATTTTGAGAATGATAAATTTAAACATAAAAAAACAGGCTTAACTTCAGAAGAATTAGAAAAATTAAAAACAAAAAATATTAATTTGAAAGAGGGGGTTGTAAAATATGTAATTGATGGAGATACAATAATTTTAACAAATGGAGAAAAAGTTCGCTACACGGGGGTGGACACGCCGGAGAGGGGGGAGTGTTGGTATCGCCAAGCCAAAGAGATGAATAGAAAATTGGTTGGCGGTAAAAAAATTAGATTAGAAATAGATAAAAGTAATCGAGACCCCTATCAGAGGTTGTTGAGATATATTTATGTTGAAGACGATAAAGGCAAAGCAAACAATACTGAACAGCCAGAACTATTTGTAAATTTAGAATTAGTCAAAGCTGGACTGGCTCGAGCCAAAGAATATAAACCAGACACAAAATATTTCGAAAAATTAAAAGAAGCAGAAATTTTTGCTAAGCAAAATAAGCTCGGTCTTTGGGGCGGATGTGAGGAATAAATTTTATTTCCCTTGCTTAAAAATTGAAAATTTGCTAGAATAAAAATGTAGATTTCTTAAAAAGATAATGTGTAATTGTTAATGTATAATTATCCTTGTAGGAGAAATTTATTAAAATAGCTAAAAATTAAATAACAAATATGAAAGAAGACCAACTTCAGGAGGGAGAGGGGCATGGTTTATTTACTCTAAAGAATGTACTGCTATTGCTAGTAGGATTCGTTTTAGGGTATATTATTAAAGGACAAGCTGTGCAAAATATCACCATGGGTTATGATGATTACAAAATTATAACCAATGAAGAAAAATTAAATAATGAGATAAAATTAGAAGAAAAAAATGATGTCAATGTTAAGGAAGATGCAAATACAAATAATGACATTAATAAAGATGTACCAACTGACAATGAAGGAGTCACAAAATAATTTATTTAGAAATTATAATTAAATACAATACTATGAGCAAAAAAAGCAAACAAAGAAAAATGGAGAGGGAAAATGAAAAAAATTTAACTAAAGATGAAGTAGAAGAACAAACTGAAACAGCTTTCCCTAAAGATGAAGAACAAGAACAAAAGGAGGATTTATTTTTGGAGGGAAAAAGTATAGATGAAATTATAGAAGAAGAAACCACCAGCAAAAAAGATAAAAATTATTTAGCAATTATTATTCTGTTGGTAGGAGCTTTGATAGGAAGTTTATTTATAGACTTCGCACAATTATTAAATAAGGAGGGGTATTCTGTGCGAGCTTTAAAAAAGGCTGATATTTTCACTCTGGGTGATAAAACTTGGGTTGCTTATAAAGAACCAGTTGTCAATCTTACGATGTTAACTGTTTCTGAAGATGAATTAAAAAAATGTCCAACCTGTGAAGCACCAAAAGAGGTTATGGATTTATTTAAAAAGGTTATGCCAACATTGGTGATAAAAAAAGTTGATATAAATTCAGACGAAGGTAAAAAGTTAGTAAAAGAAAACAAAGTTAAAGTTTTACCCGCGATGGTTTTTTCTGATGGATTAGAGAAAACAGAATTTTATGGTGGTGAAGCAAAGGTCTTATTTTCAAAAATAAATGATTCAGATAAATATGCTCTTAATTTAAGTGCTCTAGGATTACCAACTGGAAAATATATTGAATTACCAAAAATAGATGATTCTAATCCTATATTAGGCAATAAAGATGCTAAGGTTAAAATTATTTTATTTTCAGATCACCAATGCCCGTTTTGCGCAAAATTCTTCAAAGAGGTTGTAAACACTGTTAAAGGATTTGGAGATAAAGTAACTCTAGTTTATAAAGATTTACCTTTAGATTTTCACCCGCAAGCAATGAACGCAGCCATGGCCGGAGAATGTGCTAAAGATCAAGGTAAATTTTGGGAAATGTCCGACAGACTTTACGCCACACAAAAACAATGGGGTAAACTAAAAGATGATCAAGCTAAATCATTTTTTAAGAAGCAGGCTATTAATTTAAAATTAGACATTGAAAAATTTGGTACTTGTTTAGACGAAGGAAAACATAAAGAAGATATTGAAAAGAGTAAGAAACAAGCTGCAGAATTTGGAGTTAATGGTACCCCAGGAATTTTTATTGGAGATGAATTTATTGGCGGGGTAGTTCCAACGGAACAATTAAAAAAACTTATTCAAGAAAAAATTGATGCCGTAGAGAACCCAAAAGAAGATACCAATCAAGACAAAAATGCTAAAAAAGGCAAGACTACTAACACACAAAAAGAAGAAAAGGAATAATATTTTTTGGTAACCATGGCTTAATAGGTTCCAGAAAATTATGCCAAATTAAAAACAACGCCGAGGGCGTTGTTTTTAATTTCTATTAAAATATGGTATTATTAAGTTAAAGAATTATCTTTTAAAAAGTACGTAAATTTCAATTATGAACGACCATCATCCTTTGAAATAAATACCAAGGGGGTGTTTACACTAATTGTAATAAAAATAGATTTAACTAAAATAACAATCAGACCATGCAAAAAACAAACATCTTAATCATCTCAGATTTACATTTGGGTTCGGAAGTTAGTAGACCGAAGGCTGTTTTGAAATTTTTAAAAGGTTTTAAATTCCAAAAATTAATTCTTCTAGGAGATATTTTTGAGAGTCTTAATTTTAATTCTCTGGGGAAAGATGATTGGGATTTATTAATATATTTTAGTGAACTGTCTAAAAAAAGAAAAGTTCGTTGGATTATTGGAAATCATGATAAAGGTTTAACTAATTTCTTTTCCAGCTTAACGGGGATTAAAACCTATAATCAGTATATCTGGCATCATCAGGGGGAAAGATATTTAGCTATGCACGGACATCAATTTGATAGTTTTTTAGTTAGTAATCCAATTTTGGGTCTTATAGCTAATAAGATTTATAATTTTATTCAGCTAATAGACTTTTCCGACAAAAGAATTAGTCGCGCCATAAAAACCAAAAGTAAGGGTTGGATGCGAGTTTCAAAACAAGTGGCCAATGGGGCTATTTTATATGGACGAATGAAAATGGTAAGGGTAGTTTTCTGTGGACACACACACAAGGCTAAAAAAATTAAAAGAAAAGGTATTCAATATTATAATTCTGGTTGTTGGACTGATATTCCTTCAACTTATATAACTATTGATAAAGGCGATATTAAAATACATAAATATTTATAAGAATTATTTATAACCACTGTTTTTAATATCATTAATCGGTGAATGAAAATAGTTTTCTCTACAAATCTATGTCTCAAAAATTCTTTAGAAAAATTAACTTACAAAAAAAGTTAGTACTATTAATGATAGGAGCAACATTTGTTTTTGTTGCGTATCCAGTTTTAGCCGAGAAAATAGATGACTATGAAATCAATATTAAAATTAATCCTGATTCAACAATTGAGGTGGTGGAAAATATTGCCTATAATTTTGAAGATAGTCGTCGCCACGGTATTTACAGGAAAATACCCACTTCATACAAAACAAATGGAGGAAATAAGCGAAGCATTAAAATTAAAAAGATAAAAATATTAGCCGATGAAAAGAATGTTGATTTTTCCATCGAAAAGAATAGCAAAAAAATAGAAATAAAAATAGGCAATGCTCACAAACTCATTACCGGTAAGCATTATTATACGATTAAATATCAAGTTTTGGGAGCTTTAAATTATTTTCCTGATCATGCTGAGTTATACTGGAATGCTATCGGCGATCAATGGGCGGTGGATATTGAAAAGTCCTTAGTAAAAGTTAGTTCTCCGGAAATTATCAATCAGGCCTGTTTCTTTGGAAATTATGGCAGTAAAAAAGAATGTCAAATTAATAAAAAATCAGCCCAACAAGTCAACTTTATTTTTCCTAAACTAAACCCTAGAGAAGGGGAAACAATAGTAGTAGGCGTTGCCAAAGATAAAATTATTCAACCGACTTTTTGGCAAAAATGGTTATGGTTTTTAATGGACAATTGGATTTTATTCTTCCCAGTTATATTTTTTACTTGGGGATGGTCACAATGGTGGAAATATGGACGAGACCCAAAAGGACGAGGAACGATTATACCCTATTATGATGTGCCAGATAATTTATCAATAGCTGAAGCTAGCGCTGTGATACACAATTCTTTACGCTCAAAAGACATCTCTGCGATGATTATACAATTGGCTGTGAAAGGATTTATTAAAATTAAACAAGAAAAAAGTGGAAAAGTTTTTAAACACACTAATTATATTTTTTCTAAATCAAATGAATACCAAAAGAAAAATACTCAACTAACCACTGAAGAAGAATATCTTTTAAATTCTCTGTTTAAATTTGGCAACGATAATAAAGTAGCAACGGATGATTTAAAAGAAAAATTTTATACAAAAATTTCTAGTCTAAAAAATCAAGTTTTAAAAAATATTAAAGCAGCGGGGTATCTGCCAAAAAAATCAGAATATAAAGGAACGGGTTTGATGATTATTGGGGTAATACAAATGATAGCCCTTTCTTTTCTGTCTGCCTTTATGGGAACCGTTGCTCTTATCTCAGGGATTATTTCATTAGTTATTTTAGTATTTTTTGCTATCATAATGGGGCATCGAACCAAAAAGGGCGTAGAGGCCAAAGAAAAGTTACTAGGACTAAAATTATATTTAGAAACAGCCGAAAAAGACCGTTTAAAATTTCATAATGCTCCAGCAAAAAATCCTCAACGTTTTGAAAAATTACTACCCTATGCGATGATTTTTGGGGTGGAAAAAGAATGGGCCGAACAGTTTAAAGATATTTACAAACAGCAACCAGAATGGTATGAAGGAACAAGCAACAAGGCTTTTAATTCCGTCGTCTTAGCTAATAGTTTGCATTCGTTTAACAAAACAACCTCTAGCAGTATGACCTCCTCACCATCATCCGCTGGCTCTGGAGGAAGTGGTTTTTCCGGAGGAGGTTCCGGTGGCGGTTTTGGCGGAGGAGGTGGGGGAAGTTGGTAAAGAAATAAATTGCAATTAGACGTCGAATATCTAAGTGCTTTAGAATTAAAATTTTCTCATATGTTATTAAAAAAAGTTATAGTCTTTGGAACCTTTGATATTTTACATCCTGGACATTTGGATCTTTTTAATCAAGCTAAAAAGTTTGGTGATTTTTTAGTAGTGGTTGTAGCTAGGGATAAAAATGTTTTGAAGAGCAAAGGAAAATTTTCTAACAACAATGAGCAAGTAAGATTAAAGGAGTTAAAAACTTTTAATAAATTTAGAAAACTTTTTCCAAAATACTGGCTTAGACATAAAGAAAATTTAAAAAATAAAAATAGAAATAATTTATTGATTGGTAAAGTTATTTTAGGTAATTTAAAAGACAAATACAAAATATTACAAAAAGAAAAACCAGACATTATTGCTCTAGGTTATGATCAAAAAGTTAATCTAAAAATATTGCAAAATAAACTAGAGCAGTATAATATAAAATCAGTACAGATTGTGCGACTAAAAGCTTTTCAGCCAGATATTTACAAATCATCGAAATTGAAATAAATATATGAACTTATTCCTAAATAATTATTAAGAAGTAAATTAAATCTATGCAACAAGTTTTAGTAATTCATGGGGGAGAGACTTTTGAGACCTATGAAGATTATTGGCGGTATTTGGAAAATTATGAGTTAGATTTTGAAAAAAGTCAGAATAAAGAAAAGGGGTGGAAAAATCTTTTGCAGGAAAATTTAGGAAGTGATTATCAAGTTATTCTTCCACAAATGCCTTCACCTCTTAATGCCAAGTATACAGAGTGGAAATTATGGCTAGAAAAATATATTCCTTTTTTACAAGACAATATAATTGTAATTGGACATTCCTTAGGAGGAATATTTTGGACAAAATATTTAAGCGAGAACACTTTACCTGCGAAGATAAAACAGCTCCATCTTATTTCCGCACCTTTTGAAGATAATATTGAAAATCAAATTGGTGATATAGAGATAGAAAAATATTCTTTAGGGGATTTCAATTTGCAACCAGAAAATTTAAAAAACATAGAAAAGCAAGTTGAAAATATTTTTCTTTATCATTCTCAAAATGATCCAATGGTTCCTTTCGCTGATTTGGAAAAATATGCTCAATTTTTACCTTCTGCTCAAAAAATAATTTTTACCGACAAAGGACACTTCATCACCGACAATTTCCCCGAAATTTTGGAGAATGTTAAAAAATAATAATTAATTATTTAAATGCAGGAAATTAAAATTGATTTGAAAAAATTTGGACGGAAAGAGGTGCGGATAGTAGCGGAAGAGATTAAAAAGGGGAAGGTAGTAGTTTTGCCAACGGATACGGTTTATGGTTTAAGTGCGATTTGCACTAATCCGAAATCCTTAAATAAAATTAATCAAATTAAACAACGAACTGCTATTAAGAAAAGAGAAAAACATTTTATTCTGCTGGTGAAAAGTTTTTGTATGATTCGGCGGTATTGTTATCTTAATAAAAAGCAATATGATTTTTTGAAAAAAGAATGGACTAAAAACCGATCACTTTCAGTGATTCTCAAAAAACGTTCAGAGGTAGTTTTGTCAAACAAGACAATTTATAAAATTGGTGATACAATAAGTAATAATGATGGGGTAGCCGTGCGTTTACCTCAAAATAATTTTTTAATTCAGTTAATCAAGGCAATGGACGAACCCATCGTTTCTACCAGCTTAAATATCACCGGTGAGAAACCTTTAGAAAATGTAACTATAGATAAATTAAAAAAATATTTCAAAAATTACCAACCAGATATATTTATCAACGCCGGCAAATTAGCAAAACAAAAACCGTCAAAATTAGTGGATATTAGAAATATGAAAGCAATAAAAATTTTGAGGAGATAGGGATGATGTTTAAAAATGAATCACTAAACTTTCTCCACAAGCCTTGCTTGTGGAGAAGATTAACTTTTAATAATTAAACTAAAAACAATGACAAAAAATAATCAAATAGATACAAACAA
>CAZRER010000027.1:5836-9889 GCA_964599525.1 uncultured Bdellovibrionales bacterium | reverse complement strand
AAAAGAAATATTTTTTTATAAAATAATATTTTTGCTAATTTTATTTTTATTTGTCAATTTTAAATATATTTGTTATTATATTTATAAGTAATTAATAATTAAAAAAACCATGCTTAAAGAATTTAAAGAGTTTGCCATGAAAGGAAATGTAATGGATATGGCCATTGGTGTCATCATTGGAGGTGCCTTTGGAAAAATCGTTACTTCTCTAGTAAATGACATTATTATGCCTCCAATTGGCGTAATGATGGGTGGAGTTGATTTTTCAAAATTAGCTTTCACTGTTAAAGCTGCTGTTGGGGATACCCCAGCTGTTACCATAAACTATGGCGTTTTCATCAATGTTATAATTAACTTTCTAATTATCGCTTTTGTGATATTTATAATAGTTAAGCAACTTAACAACTTGAAAAAAGAAGAAAAAAAGGAAGAAAAAGAAGAAAAGCCCTCTAAAGAAGTTCAACTCCTAGAAGAAATTAGAGACGCTTTAAAAAATCAATAATAAAATTCATTTTTAAAAAATCAGCCACATGGCTGATTTTTTGTTTTAATTAAATCTTTTTAAAAAATAATAAAATATCTTAATTTTATTATTTTTTAAGTCCACTCTTTTTTCGTGAACGATATCTAGCAAAATAATAGGCGATAGCCCCTATTCCACTAGCAAAAATTAAAATAATTAACCACAAAGCTAAGTTTTCTTTTTCATTTTTAATTGCATCTATAAACATCCAGAACCAAAAAATAATCATAGCGAACATAATAGCCATAAATACAAATCCAAATAAACCCATAAAAGCAAAAAAACCCTTAGGCATTTGATCACACGGTATAGCTTTACCATTAACGCTACATCCAGAAGCGGCCATAACATAATTTGATGTAGCAATTAAACTCAATGTAGAGAATAACACTCTTTGTAAATTTTTCATAATATTATAAATTAATAATTATATTTTTATAATAACACATTTTCTTATAAAAAACACCTTTTTGCATTTTTGCAATTATTTCACCCAATATTTTCCTTTGACTTGCGCTTCTTCTTTTTGTTTTTCTTTTTCAATTTTATCTTTAGCCATTTTTCGTAAATCTTCCAAATTTTCTTTTTGCAATTTAATTGCTCTTTTGGATAAATATTCTATATTATTTAATTTTGGTTCATCAAGTACTTCTGCTAGCAAAATTTCTAAAATTGCCCCCATTTGTGGACCAGGTTTAAAATTATAATCAGCCAATAATATATCCCCATTAATTTTTAAATCCTTCACAGAAATTGGATCTTTAGAAACTTTTTCCACCATATATTTAAAGTGTCTTAATTTATAAGGAACAGCCTTAGCTACTCCGCTACCTAAGCGGTCACCAATGCGAACATCAATTAAATCATTAATATTTTCCAACCCCACTTTTCTAATAACTTTCCGTACACCCTTCTCACCAACTTCATCAGTATTATAATAAAACATATGATTTTTAACTAATAAAACTGTTTTATCAATAACTTTTCGTGGGAATTTCAATCTTTCCATAATTTCCTTGGTTATTCTTGCCCCGATATATTCGTGCCCATAAAAAGTTGAGTTGTACCCATGACCTCTTTTTGATTGTGGCTTTCCAATGTCATGAAAAAATGCTGCCAACCTTACTTCTAATTTTTTAGAAGGACAAGTTTTTAAAGCTGCCAACATATGTTTATAAACTGTATTAAATGGACCATTGTAATGATGCCTATTCTGTCTCACTCCAATCGTTTTATAAATTTCTGGAATAATATACTTCATCAAATCAGTCTCCACTAAAAGCTCTACTCCCCAAGCTGGTCTATCGGATAAAATAATCTTTTGAAATTCATCTCTAATTCGCTCTGGAGAAATATTTTTTAAAAGATGTGCATTATCTTTTATTGCCTGAAAAGTATTTTCACCAATCCACCAGCGAAAATTTTTGAAGCCGTTCCTCTGCTCAAGTGAAGCGCGAGTGAGGTGCGGCTTCTGAAAATTTTCGCTACCTACCACCATAGAGTTAATCAAATTTTTTAAATTTTTATTTTTATTATCAATACTTTTTCTGTTTCCTCCCTGTGTTTTGTTTTTTACGACTTGTTTATTATTTAATTCTTGTTTTTTATGATTTATTTGTATCTTATCGCTTACTTCTTGTCTCTTAGATATTAACATCTGATATTCAACTTTTTGGTTTTGATTTCCTTCCCCTTTCCTCTCTTTTAAAAATTCTAAATTATCCCCACTACTCAATTGAGAAGCAAAACGAACCGCCCTCATCATCCTTAAAGCATCTTCATTAAACCTCTCATTGGCATCCCCCACCGCCCGAATAACTTTATTTTTAATATCCTGCCAACCACTAAATAAATCAATTAGTTTCCATCCGTTCTTTTCCCAATTTTTATTTTGATCATTAAAAATTGTTTGAAAATTGAAAATTGAAAATTGAAAATTTATTTTTATCGCCATTGCATTAACCGTAAAATCTCTTCTTCCTAAATCATCTTCTAATGTCTCCGCAAATTTAACTTCATCCGGCCTCCGATTGTCTGAATACGTTGACTCAATCCGATAAGTTGTAATTTCAATATTTCCAATTTCCTCCCAAATAGGTATATTTAAATCAAACTCGAAATTAGCTTTATTAAAAACATTTACCTCTTTTTTTAATAATTGCTTCCCTTTGTTGGTTTTAAAAATTTTATATATTCCTTTTTGATTAAACTTATTTTTAATCCATTTTAAATGTGCTTCCCTTTCTTCTTCTGTTTGATAAGAGTTTATCCTGTCAATATTTAAACCCTGAATTAAATCCGCCTCTTTTAATATTTGTTGTTCTAAAAATTTACTTGGTTTTTGGTGGTGGTGATTAATAGCTTGAATTAAACAAGACATCTCTTTTTTCGAAAAATATTTAAAGAACTCTTTTTGAAAAATATTTTGGCTATTTTCAATATGCCGATGACTCGATCCAATGGCACGACCAATATCATGCACCCACCCCAAAATTTCAATTATATTTAAATTTAAACCATTATCAATGGTAGAAGCAATTTTCAATGATGTTTGCACTGTTGCTTTAGCATGATTAATGTTATGAGCTTGGCATTTAATTTTTGACAAATATTTTTTAGCGACATTAATAATATATCTCTTAGAGCTTGAAGAAATATGAATATTTTTAGATAATGTTTTTAGTTGACCATCTTGTAATTTATTTTTATTATTTGTAGCTTTGTAGCCAATTTGTAATTTTGTAGGAATAATATATTTTTCCGGCAATATCACCGTTCCAAAATCATTTTCATATTTTCCATCTGGAAAAACTTTTAAGATTTCTTCTGGTTTAGCTTTAGTGGTAATATCCCAATCCTTCGGCTCTACCCCTCTTAACAAATCTCGCACACACCCTCCAACCAAAAAAGCCTCAAAGCCAGCCGACTCCAATTCTTCTAAAACAACTAAAATTTTCTCTGGAATATTTAAATTCATAAATTTATCTTGTATTTAACTATTTATAATGATACTGTATCACCATATTTTATGCAAATTTTATAAAAAATAAAAAATTTATTAAAAAATCCTGCAGTTTGCAAGATTTTTTAACTTTTGTGTCCTTGGCAGGAATTGAACCTACATCTAATCCTTAGGAGGGACTTGTTCTATCCGTTGAACTACAAGGACTTGTGGGCAACATAATTCTTTTCCTTATCCTAGTTTTGTGGACCATACAGGACTCGCCTTTCAGGCCGGCCTTTTGTGGTCTTCGACAACACAAAAGGCTTCTCGTCCTAAGTCCGAAAGCCAAGCAGTTGGCTTTCTCATCTAATTAAATCTAATTTTACTTAAAATTATAATTCTTTTCCTTATCCTAGTTTTGTGGACCATACAGGACTCGAACCTGCCACCTCTCCCATGCCATGGGAACGCTCTACCAGATGAGCTAATGGCCCATAAATAATTAAAAATTAAGAATTAAAAATTAATAATTTATTTATCATAATTTGTAATTAATAATCTCCTATTTATAATTTAACACTTCCTA
>CAZRER010000027.1:0-5826 GCA_964599525.1 uncultured Bdellovibrionales bacterium | reverse complement strand
TTATAATCTATCATTTTAAAATATTTGTCAAATATAATATCCCTTACATTTGCACCACTCAACATATTTATAAAAATGTGTTATAATAAAAATCCAAAGATAATATTTTAAATAATCTTTAATAATAAATTTTAATAGCAAATATTACTATTAAAATTTTAAACAAAATAAAATGGCCACAATAAAAAGAAATTTAATTTTCAATCCTAAGGGAATTGACAATTCACAAAAAAGAAGAATTATACACGGAGACACCACTGGACTATTTCAACTAAACGATGCTCGCTATTCTTGGGCAACATCACTCTACCCAGTAATGATTGGTAATTTTTGGATACCGGAAAAAGTCTCTGGATTAAAAGATGATGCTCGTATGTTTCATAGTGATTTATCTGAAGACGAACAACGAGCCTATAAAGGAATTTTATCTTTTTTAATTTTTTTAGATTCTATTCAAACTGTTAATGTCCCAAATTTTTCTGATTACATTACTTCTCCAGAAGTAAATTTAATTCTTTCAATTCAAGCTTACCAAGAAGCAATTCACTCTCAATCCTATGCTACTATTTTAGAAACAGTTGTTGATAGCAAAGAACGAGAAGAAATTTATTACTTTTGGAGAGATGATCAAGTTCTTTTAGAAAGAAATAAATACATCGGACAACTTTATCAAGATTTTATTGATAAACCAACAGATAAAACTTTTTTCAAAGGTATAATTGGTAATTATTTATTGGAATCTTTATATTTTTATAATGGTTTTGCTTTTTTTGACACTCTAGTAGATAAAATGAAAATGTTAGCCACTGGAAGAATGATTTCTTACATCCGACGAGACGAACTAACCCACGTAACACTTTTTGCAAATATTATAAAAGAAATTAAAAACGAATTTCCAAAAATGTTTGACGAAAAATTAATTAAACAGATGTTTAAAACAGCTGTTAAACAAGATATCGAATGGAGTTTACATATCTTAGGAAATAAAATTCCTGGTATTTCTAAGGAAACTATCATTAACTATACAAAATGGCTAGCCAATCAACGACTAGAGTTAATTGGTCTTTCCCCTCTTTACCCTGACAATTTAGAAAATCCATATAAACATTTAGAAAGATTACAAGATACCAATAGTGATAAAAGTAATTTTTTAGAAACAACCGTCGTAAATTACACCCAATCCAGCAGTCTAAACGGCAGTTGGGATTTTTAAAAAATAAATTTAACCACTTAAAACAAATTTATTTTTCAAAAGCAAAATATATTTGCCCTTTTCTTTGATTGTAAAAATACCTAGTTATTTTATATTTTTTTTCATTAACTAACTCTTTAATAAACTCTTTATTTTGTTGTGTTAAATTGTCCATTTGTATAATAAAATGATCTTGTCCTTCTTGTTGATTATTATTTATAACTTGATTTTTACATTCTTCTATCAAATTTTTATCTTCATAATAAGATTTTCTTTCTCCGTCTTTAAAGCGTCTCATTATAAAAGACATCTCTTTATTTGGATCAAATTGATCAGAAATACCCACCACTTGAAATTGTCCTTTTTCTATATACAAAATACTAATTGGAGTAAATGCATCGGTAGCCAATTCAATTTCATAACCCATAGATTCTTGTTCTATACTTTTTTTAAATAAAATACCTCCAATAGACATCGCTTGTACTGAGGGTATTACATTACAAGACCCAAGATATTTTTTATCTTGTCCTATTCTATCATAACGATTAAAAGCAACTACCTTACCTTTTTGCTTAATTAAATACAAATGAGTATCTCTCGGATTTTCTATTAAAATTTTTGTAAAATCATCAAGCAAAATTTGTTGAAATTTTTCTCTTTTGGCATAGTTTTTGCGATACAATTCAAACATTTGATAAACCTCTTTTACTTTATCATCTTCTTTTTCTGTTAATTTATATTCACCTCTACTTATTGCTTCAATTTCTTTTTTAATACTCTCATATCTATTAACCGATACCTTATCAAAAGTAACATCTTTTAAATCCTCTAAATTTACACCTTTAAGCTCTTTTAAAATACTAAAATTAAATAACAACTCTTCATTATAATCTTTTAAGTCTTCAATAATTTGTTTGGCATTAACTTGATTTTCAGAATTTATTTTATTATCTAATTTAATAAATTTAATTTTATCAGCAAAATTTATCAATAACTGATTAGCTTTTAAAAGAATTTTTTCGGCAATTTTTTTTACCTCATCTTCATTAACTTTATTTTTCTCTTTATTTAAATATTTTTTTAATTCAACTCTAATATCACTAGTTACATTAACTAATTTAACATACTGCACAAAAATTAAATTAGCAACCTCTGATCTTAAATTTTCTCCAATGCTTAATATTTTTTCTCCCATTTCTATCCCACCTTGTTCCATAGAAAGAAAAGTTTTTAAACCAACTAAACCATATTTTTTAGCAAAAGAAACAGCCCTTTCCTCTTGATTAAAAACACCAAATTGAAATTGCATTATAGCAATTTGTAGTTGTTCTCTCCATGATAAATTATATAATCCAACACCAATTTTATTTGATAAATCTTGAATAATTTTATTAACCTTATTATAGGTTGGTAAATTTTCTATTTTTTGCAAATATTCCTCCTTTGTTTCATCTTCCTTTCTTATAACAAATTCTTGTAAAGAATATTTTTTCATCCTTTGTTCAATTTCTTTTTTTCCAATAGAAACACCCGAATATATTCCTTTACCTCTATTTTTCAAATCCATCAATCTTTCTTGTTTCTCCTCCGGTGTTAATTTTAAAATTGCATATTTTAATTCCTCCACCCCATTATGCACAACTACCACTCCCAAATATTTATCGTCTAATTCCACCACCTTAATGTTCTCTATTGGAATTTTTTCACCTTCAAAATTAAAAAATTTTCTACCTATATAATAGATGACACCATTAAATTCAGGCTTAAAATAATTATTTTTTTTCAGCTTTGAAACCCTCTCTGTTCTTGTAATTTTATTTTCACTTTGTAATCGATTTGTCACTTCCTCAAAATCATCTAGTCTTAATAAACCACTTTTTAACAGGTGTGGACAATATTCAACTAGTAATTTACTAATTCCTTGTGTGAGTCTAAAAAATCTATCTATCCCGAATCTTCTTAGGATATTAATTGTTACTAGAATAAATTTTTGTTTTTCTTTATCAAAAATCATTAATTGTCCTTTTTTATTTCTATATCCCTTTAAATCACGAAAAATTTTAACTGCTATAGATAATTCGATTAAACTGATTTTATTTCCATCTATAGTGTTAAAATATTTTTTTGAATTAACCATATTTCCCTTAAAAACATCCCAATAGTCTAAATAATATTCTTTATTCCTAATGATTTCAATATTGGTTATTTCTTCTAGTGTATTTGGAGTATTCACAAAATATTTTTCTTGTAACATATTTACGGAAATATCTTCTAATTTTTGTTTTTTATAATCTTCAATTGAAATCACCTTTTCACCTTCTAATAAAAACATGGCTAATTCCCTAGAAAAATGTTTTAACTTTTTACCATTTTTAGTTTGCAAAAAATATCCCGCTATTCCCATTATTTGTTTAAATTTATTAGGATCACGAAAATTATTAATGTCATAAATATTAATACCCTCAATTTCTATAACAAATCCTTTTCGTTTCAATTGATATAATAATTTATCTTTTAATTCTTGTTTAATATTTTCTGAAATATTCTCTGAAGTTATAATTGATCGCTCACTATTTCTAGAATATTTTAATTTAGTTATTTCCCTCTCTTCTTCTATTTTTTGCTCTAATCTTTTTTTTCTTTCTAAATATTCCCGTTGAATTTGTTCTTGTTGTTCTAAAGTTGGATTTAATAAAATCTGCTCACCAGTGGCAATCACTCCCGCACCATTAGAAATTAATTTTTCATCACTCTGTTTTCTTGTTGTCTTAAAGTGTTTTTTTAAGGCTATATTAAATTCACCAGTTTCACTACTTTTCATTTTTTTATTTTATTTTTTATAAAACAATACATTATTTTTCAATCACATTCATTATATCACAATCAAAAAATAAAAAATATACCCAAATAACCAATGTCAAAAAAATAAAAAGAGGAAGTTGCGATTTAGCAATCTTCCTCTTCTCCACGCAATGAGTTACTTGCAACTCATGCGTAGAGTTTTGCCCGAGCCGTCGACACGGCTTCCTTATCGGACATGTCGAGCAGACGGGCCAGTTGGTTTGGGTCGATTTCCGGCAGGGACGGTAGTTCGAGCAGCCAGACTGCCGTTTTTTCCAATCCGTATTCCCGGCCGCTGCACCATTCAACAAACAGCTCCCGGGCGAGCTCTTCATCGCCCAGACGATCACAGAGGTTCGCCTTGACCGAGGCCAGGACAGAGGAATTGTGTGTGTCGGCAAGACCACTTTCCAGCCGATTTTTTACTTCGGCAAATGTCCGCTGCCGTTGTTTTGCGTCCAGGTTCGGGGCGCAGAAAGCGGCGAGGAAACGCCACTCAAGCGCCGGTACGGGGCTGACAATCCGACGGTAGACGGAAAACTCCACCGTCCTATGCAGTCCCGCCGCAACTATCTGAGAAGCCAGCGGTGTGGTGCCTGCTATAACCTGACGTGCCATCTCCCAGCGCAGTTCTGGGAATTGTTCCAGGGTGTCGAAAAAAATCCGACTGGCCCGGACGCGCCGGTGCACATTTTCATGGAGCTCGGGGTCCATAATTTCCAGCCGCTCCCGAAGCTCGGCCAGGCTCGCGGGCAGTTCCCGTTTCGGATGGTCGATCATCAGCTCGACCATTTTTTCCAGGGCCGTGGCAGGTACGTCGGCTTCCTCCTCATACCAGGAAAAAAGGGGATGAAAGAGAGGGTTGATTGACTGGAGTTGTTCCCGGCGATAGTCGTTAAGCGGAATGAGGCGGCAGGACATCTCCGCCACGACTTCACCTATCCTTGCCAACAGTACATCGACCTCTTGAAGCCAGTCACCGTGGCAGGCAAGTTCCTTTACGCTCTGCCAGGAAAAAAGCGCTTCACGCAGAAAGGTTACGTCATCGAGTATGGGCATGACCTCCCTGATTTGATCACGCAGGATCGCATCTTCCCTGCCGATGTTGTCGGAGTAGGGGGCCAGCCACAGTAATTTGTCGGATTGCAGCAGCTTAAGGGCTATGTCAACCCTTTCTTCCAACCGGAACAGGCCGTATTGAAAATCATCATTGAACTCTTTATACTCCTGAAGATCAACGAAAAAATCCTCGCAGTCGTTAATCTTTTTTTTGTCTGTTTTTTTAACAGACAAAAAATGAATCCCCCTTATTATAAGGATATCAATTACTGCAGAATAATCAATTTCCATACTTGTCTCTATTTTTTTCATTTTCTTCTCCTTTTTTTGTGAGGTTTTTATAACCTCTTTTTTCAAAGAACAAACTACTTAGTTCTACCAATTTAAAACTATTTCAAATTAGTAAAACAGTTGTAGGGCGGAGAATAACTAGGTTCAGTTATCTCCGCCACAGTGGTTACTTATCCCACCTTTCGAAAGCTTCCTCATAAGAAGAAAGTTTTTCTTCGGCTAGTTCTTCTTCTTTTATTTGTTTTTTACAACAAATAGCACAGCTAGGAAGTGGGGAAGGAAGTTGGTTTAGTTCGTAATCCTCTTTAGCTAAAGAGGATATTTTTTTCAACAACCTTTTGGATGCTACCCTCTCCCCTCCGATTTCCCACGCCTTGTCAACATGAGAAAGGCTCTATGTCAACAAGTGTGGTTACTAATTAACAATTTAGGCTCAACAAAGC
>CAZRER010000026.1:3137-10499 GCA_964599525.1 uncultured Bdellovibrionales bacterium | reverse complement strand
AATCTCTACTTGCTATTGCCATTTTTGTGGGATAACCCACTTTTGCGTGTGAGCCCTATTTACCTCTCTACAATAATCTCTTAAAAATACTTTAAGCAAGGGCTTCTAAAATTTTTTAGTAAAATTACAAATACCTTAGCTAAGGGGGTATAGTAATTGTTTTGGAGAGGGATGAATAGTTTTACTAGTACGGGTATTGTTTTTTATCAAGAGACTGTTATAATTAAAATAAGAGATAAAATAAGTCAAAAATACTTAAATTAATCATTAAATAAAAATTATATGAACGGTAATAATCCAGAGTTTGAAAACCTTGTACATTTCCCTGGCAATCAACAAGATAAATTTTCAGGTAGTAAAGGATTTACCTATAGTTTGGAGGAGGGAGAAAAACCAGATAAAGAATATGGTCAAACTATAAGGAAGTTTGTTGATGGATTATATGATAAAAATGGAAACTTAACTGAGCTTGGGAAAAATATGGAGGTAACTTTAGACGTTGAAAGTCTTCCATTTGTTGCTAATAGCAAGTGGCAATTAACTAAAATTGAAGAAGAAAGGTATGCTTATCTTGGTCTGGTCGATAAGGAAACAAGAGTAGAGATTAAAGTCCCAATAGATAAAATTAGAGAAATTGAAATCGCGCCACAAAATTAAAATGTAAAATATCATAAATAAAAAAACACAAGGACGCCTTGTGTTTTTTTATTTATGATATCAAATAAAATTCTACTTCTTATCTTCCACAACCTCTCGAACTATTTCCAAAAACTCTTCCACGCCAACAGTCTTTTGTTCTTTAACTCCTCGTTGACGAACAGTAACAGTTTTTTCTTGTTCTTCCTTATCTCCTAATATTAAAAGATAGGGAATTTTTTGTTTGGTGGCCAGAGCAATTCTTTTTCCTAGACCTTCGTCTTGATTGTGTAATTCAGTTCGCAAGCCGGCCTCTTTTAAAACTTTCTGAATTTTTAAAGCATAATCATCAAATTTTTCCGAAACTGGTAAGATGCCAACCTGAACTGGAGCTAACCAAACAGGAAAAGCACCAGCGTAATGTTCAATTAAAACCCCCATAAATCTTTCCAAAGAGCCGAGTAGGGCACGGTGAATAATAAAAGGTGCTTGAAATTGTCCTTGGTCATCAGTATAAGACATTTTAAATCTCTCCGGTAAATTAAAATCAAATTGAATAGTAGAAAGTTGCCAGTAACGACCAATGGCATCTTTAACCTTAAAGTCAATTTTTGGTCCGTAAAAAGCTGCCTCTCCTTCCTCGCTAACAAAATCTATTTTTTTATCTTGTAAAACTTTAATAATAGTTTTTTCTGCTACTTCCCAGTTTTCATCGCTACCTAAATATTTATCACTTTTCTTATCTCGGAAAGAAGCAAAAACTTTCAATTCAAAACCAAAAGTTTTTTGCAAAACAAACTCTACAAAATCAATAATTTCCTCCATCTCTTTTACCAATTGTTCCTCAGTACAAATAATGTGAGCGTCATCTTGAGTAAATCCACGCACTCTAGTCAATCCCCCTAATTCACCTTTCTTTTCATAACGATAAACCGTCCCAAATTCATAATATTTAATTGGTAAATCACGATATGAATGTTTATCATCATTATAAATAGAAACATGGAAAGGGCAATTCATTGGTTTTAAAAGATAAGTCTCACTTTCTTTGGCTGGTCGATTGTCCTGGTAATCTTCTAATGTTTGTCCCAATTCCATTGGCGGAAACATGGAATCATTATAAAATCCCCAATGCCCAGAAGTTTCCCAGAGAGTTTTTTTACCAATATGTGGAGTAGTAACTGGCTGGTAATCCCTTTTTAGTTGTTCGTCCTCAAACCACCTTTTTAAAGTGTTTAAAATTATAGCTCCCTTTGGTTTCCAAAGAGGCAGACCAGAACCAACATTTTGATCAATAGTAAATAATGCCAACTCTTTTCCCAATTTTCGATGGTCTCTTTTTTTAGCTTCTTCTTGTTGAAATAAATATTGCTTTAATTCTTTTTTATCATTAAAAACTACACCATAAATTCTCTGCAGTTGTTCATTATTTTCATCTCCCAACCAATAGGCCCCAGAAATTTTTGTTAATTTAAATGACTGAGGATTAATTTCTCCAGTAGAATTTAAATGTGGTCCTTTGCATAAATCAACTAGATTACCAGACTTATAAACACTCACCTTTTTTTCGCCTTCCTCCTTTAGCTTCTTAATCAACTCAACTTTTAGTGGTTGTTTCGCTTTTTGAAAATGTTCCTTAGCATCATCAACATTCATTTCCTTCATTTGAAATTCATAATTTCCTTTAATGATTTTTTTCATTTTTTCTTCCAAAATTTCCAAGTCTTCAGGAATTAAGGTTCTAGGTAGTTTAAAGTCATAATAAAATCCATCTTCAGTGGCCGGACCAATTCCCAGTTGTGCTTCTGGAAACATTTCCAAAACTGCTCCAGCCAAAATATGCGCCATAGAATGACGCTTGATATTTAATTTTTCTTGTTTATCGTTCGACATAATATTTATAGTTAAAATTTATTTAAATATTTATAATTCCCTTGACAAAATAATAGACTGTCTTATAATATGAATATAAAGACAAAAAGGGCACCAAACGGTTAATTACCTAAGGTTCCCTTTTTATTTTGGCTAATTTTATGTTTAATGTCTTCTAGGTGTGCATAGTATTTTGTGGTAATGCTTTTGTAAAGAGATGAGGCGAATTGCCTGTTTGGAAATAATATTTTTTCGAACCGCTTCTCTTTAACTAAAAAGTCTACCATTTTTTTATAATCACCATCACCAGATACTAAAACAATTTTATTGAAAGTATCTTTTTTGTATAGTTTTTTCATAATATCAAATACAATATCTGTATCAACATTACCTTTCTTTTTGCTTGTCATCGCCGTATTATGCTTACGAAAAGTTAAGATGAAACCAGCCTCTTGTATATAGCGATATAATTGCTGATGCCTATCTTCGGCATAGCCCAAATAGTAGTAAGCTGTAGTTACATCATATTTGTCTCGGAGATAGATTCTAAACTTGACTAAATTAACCATCCAAGGATTTTTTTTGGCAAGAGTCGTACCCATATATAAATTTTGTCCATCTACAAAGGCAATATTTTGATTATTACGTATCATAACACATTATTTATTTAAATATCTACAATTAAATATCTACACTATGGATTTGTCTGCCCAAGGCGGATCCGCCTAGAGAATTTTGTAGGAATTAAAAAACCCAATATTTCAAAAACTAATAGTACGATTATCTAAAAAATAAAAACTTTTTAAATAAAACACTAAGACCCTTTCGGGCGGTTCCACTTAGTTTCTCAAAATATTGAGCTCTCTTTTGAATCATCTCGTCGATTCAGATAATTTATTTTTCTGATATAATAAACTACCACGCCAGCTCCACGATTGGTTAAGTCGCTTCATCACTTAGATATTTTTAGTATACAGGAATTTCAAAATTTGTAAATATTTAGAGTACTATCACTTTACTGCTTCCAACTACATTTTTAACTTCTTGAATAAACCTTTCAGAATAATCAACCAAATAACTAGTCTCTAATTTCTTATCAGAATTAGGAATAGTAAGATAAATCTTGCTATCTCCTTTGGGAGATTCAGAAAGTACGTTAGTTATTTTGTCTAAAGTATCAGCTGAAATTTCAATAGTTATAATTTTCTTTTCTTTGGGCTGCTGAGTTGTGTTATTGAAATTATTTCGAACGTTATTATTTCCAAGGGAGATTAAAGTGGATTTTTCATATTTCTTCAATTCTTTTTCATTAATAATGGCACCACTCTCACAAAGTAATTTTGACTCCCCATCCTTCTCAGAATATCTACCTTTTAATAAAACAATATTTTCTTCTTTCCATAAATCAAAATCCTTTTCTAAAACTTTAGGGAAAACTAAAACTTCCATCTTGCCTAAACCATCTTCAATCGTAGCAAAATACATCAATTGGTTACGACGAGTGTAAATTTTTTGAATTTTAGTAATAATACCTCCAATGGTAATTTGTTGGTCCAAGTGTTGCCTTCCCAATTCTTTTATTGGCGTGGCATTTTTTCGAAAAAAATCTTGAAAATTACGAAGGGGATGATCAGAAACATAAAGCCCCAACAATTCCTTCTCCCAGGATAATTTCTGTTTCTTGGAAACAGAGCTAGCATCCTGCAAAACAAGTTTTGGTGCTTCTATACCTTCATTCGCATCATTTCCAGTAGCGAATAAAGATGATTGACCGCTGGCAGTATTCTTCTGATGCGACTTAGCATAATCCAAAAGGATTTGAGTATTTTCTAATATTTTATTTCTATGTCCATCGACAATGTTATCAAAGGCACCTGATTTTGCTAAAGCTTCAATAGACCGTTTGTTCATGTCTTTATCTTGGACCCTTTCTACAAAATCAATAATGTCTTTAAAAGGCCCATTCATTTTTCTCTCAGCAATAATCTTTTCCACGATATTAGTTCCGACACCCTTAATTGCTTCCAGTCCAAAGCGAATAATTTTTGGTTGGCCATTATTAGACTGTTCAATGGAAGACGTATTCATTGCCTTAGCCTGCTTGTTTTTAGTTGTTGCGTCTATTTTTTGTTGTTTTTCTTCCTTCTTAATTTCTTCTTTAGTTAATATTTTTCCATTTTTTGCTTTGAGTAACTTTTCTTTTTTTGCAATAGGATTTTGTACAACAGCAAAAGCACTAAAACTTTCATTGACGTCTGGCGGTAAAACTTCAATTCCCATCGAACGAGCTTCTTCTACCTCAATGGCAACTCGGTCGATATCTCCCTTATCAGAATTAAGAAGAGCCGCCATAAATTGTACTGGATAATGTGCCTTTAAATAAGCAGTTTGATAACCAATCAAAGCATAGCAAGCAGCGTGAGACCGATTAAATCCATAGCCAGCAAAAGGTTCAATAAAAGCAAATATTTTTTCCGCCAATTTTTTATCTACACCATTTTTTTCTGCTCCCTCAATAAATTTAATTTTTTCCTCAGCAATCATTTCTGGTATTTTCTTACCCATAGCTTTTCGTAGAATATCAGCTTCGCCACCGCTAAAACCGGCAATGACTTGGGCCATCTGCATAACTTGTTCTTGATAAACGGCTACTCCATAAGTTTTTTCCAAAATTGGTTTTAGATTTGGATGAAGATAAGTAATTTGTTTCTTGCCATGTTTACCATCAATAAAATCAGGAATCCACTCCATTGGTCCAGGACGATAGAGAGCAACCATAGCAATGATATCTTCAAAAGTTGTCGGTTTTAATTTTTTTAAATATCGTTTCATTCCTGCTGATTCCAGTTGAAAGATTCCTGTGGTATCACCCCGTTGGAATAATTGAAAAGTCGTTTCATCTTCCAGTGGAATTTTGTTGACCTCAATTTTATCACCCGTAGTAGCTTCGATAATTTCGATAGCATTTTCAATAATGGTAAGATTTTTTAAACCCAAAAAATCCATCTTTAAAAGACCAATTTTTTCTACATAGTTATTTTTGGAAGAAGCAGCATATTGGGTAACAATGGCATTTTCATTATTTCCCTTACCTTTCATATATTGCATTGGAGAATATTCAGTGACTGGTTTAGCAGTAATAACTACCCCACAAGCATGGACAGAAGCATGCCGAGCCACGCCTTCTAGTTTCAAAGCAGAATCAATAACCCTTTTAGCATCAGCATTATTTTTGTATTCATAGGACAATTCCTTACTAGTTTCCAAGGCATCTGGAAGTTTAGTAAAATCCGGCACCATTTTGGAAAGTTTATCACAGTAAGAATATTCCACATCTAAAACTCGTCCAGCATCACGAATAGCCGCCTTGGCTGCCATAGTTCCAAAAGTAATAATTTGAGCTACATGATCATCACCATATTTTTTACGAACATAGGCTAAAACTTCGTCACGACGATGATCAGAAAAATCTACATCGACATCTGGCATAGATATTCGGTCTGGATTTAAAAATCTTTCAAAAAGTAAATCATATTTTATAGGATCAATATCAGTAATCCTAGTTAAATAAGATACAAAGCTTCCGGCCGCGCTTCCTCTCCCTGGTCCAACGGCGATGCCTTTATTTTTAGCCCAAACAATAAAGTCGGCCACGATAAGGAAGTAAGCATCAAAACCCATTTTAGAAATTATTTCCAGTTCGTACTTCAACCGCTTTTCGTGTTCTTCTGTATATTCCAGTCCTTGGTCAGTGTATCGTAATTTAATTCCATCATCACATAACTTTCTTAAATAACTACCTGCAGTAAAGCCTTCTGGAACATCAAACTCTGGTAAAAAAGTTTCACCAAATTTTATGGTGACATCACACATCTGGGCAATTTTTTGAGTATTTTCTAAAGCTTCGGGAATATATCCAAAATTTTCCCACATTTCCTCTGCAGTTTTTAAGTGTAACTTATGATCAGTCATTGATAGCCTGTCAGTATCTTGAATTTTTTTACCAGTTTGAATGCAAACTAAAATATCTTGAATGGCACTATCTTCTGGGTAAATATAGTGCAAGTCAGCTGTGGCGACAACAGGTACATCAGTTTCTTTGTAAATTTTAATCAAACCTTCATTAGCAATATTTTGTTCTTCTAATCCTGGTAAATGTTGTAGCTCCAAATAATAATTTCCTTTACCAAAAATCTCTTGGTATTCCAAAGCTTTTTTCTTAGCCGTTTCATATTTCCCACCAATAACTAATTGGGCAATTTCTCCCTGAATACAACCACTCATCCCAATTAATCCTTCAGAATACTTTTTTAGAACCTTCATATCAATACGAGGTTTATAATAAAAACCTTCCAAATGAGCGATGGTGGCTAATTTCATCAAATTTCGGTAACCTTTATTATTTTTAGCCAAAAGTGTTAAATGATATCGTTTGTCATCAACACCAGCTTGTTTATTTTTTAAACCGTTAGGAGCTAAGTACATTTCACAACCTAAAATAGGTTTGATACCTTTTTTAACTGCCTTATCATAAAACTCTGGCACACCGTACATCGTACCGTGATCCGTAATAGCGATTGAATCCATTCCCAATTCTTCAACTCGGTTCATAATATCATCAACTTTTCCTAGTCCATCTAGAAGACTATAGTGAGTATGAACATGAAGATGAGTAAATTTTTTGTTAGACATATTATGTGTTTATTGTTGTTTTGTATATTTTAAAAGTTTTGCGTGTATTAGTGTTGTTCTGAATTTTCAATTTTCAATTTTGAATTTTTAAACAATGACCAATGTTTCAATTTTTAATGTTTTAAACAAGGATAAGACTACGAAGATGTATTTTAAAATTAA
>CAZRER010000026.1:0-3037 GCA_964599525.1 uncultured Bdellovibrionales bacterium | reverse complement strand
GCTTATATATCTATAAAAAGTAAATTTATATTTATCTACATCTAGACGTCCGACGTCCATTGCTCAGGAAATCTTTAGAACTATACTATTTTTAGCAACCTCATCTATTCCATCTAAAATAAAAATATTGCCACTTCCTTATATGGTTATAAGGAAGTGACGGGAGAAAAAGAGTGGGAGAGCTATATTTATATTTGTTACCTTATAACCATATAAGGAAGTGGAGTAGTTTTTCATTTTTATTTATTTTAATAAAAAAAACAACCCCGCAGTTGATGATAAAATAAATGGAAATTTTATTTCCGACAACTCTCGATTTTTTGAGAGCTGTTTTTTCATCATCAATCTGCGGGGAAAAGAAGAGAAAAGTTAAATGAATTTTTAGTCAAGAATGTGATTTTCGTCAAACACAAATCCGTGCTATTATTTAAGTATCAGATGATAAAATACGAATAATTAAAATTTATTTAAATGTATCTAGACATTACTTAGATGTTGGACGTTTAAGTAAATATCTAAATAAATATCAAGAAAATATATATATGACAAAAAATAATTCGCCCAAGGCGGACCAGCAAACTGGAAAAACAAAACGAAAAGTATTAGCATTGATTGATGGAAATGCTTTAGTACATCGAGCCTATCATGCTTTACCACCATTAACAACTAAAGATGGGCGACCGAGCGGAGCGGTTTATGGTTTTGCCTTGACACTTTTTGGAATGATAGACAAAGTTAAACCAGATTATATTATAGCCTCTTTTGATGTCAAAGGTCTGACTTTCAGGCATAAAGAGTTTAAGGAATATAAAGCCAATCGGAAAAAAGCACCCGATGATTTATATGAACAAATTCCAATGTGTCAGGAGCTATTAAAGTCCTATGGAATTCCAATTTATATTAAAGATGGTTATGAAGCTGATGATATTTTAGGAACAATTTCTAAAAATCCACAAATAGAAAAAACACTGGATACTTTAATTGTTACCGGTGATATGGACTTAGCACAATTAGTTGATAAAGATACTAGCATTTTTACTTTGCGACGAGGAGTAAAAGATACAGTAATCTATGACGAAAAAGGCGTAATGGAAAAGTATGGAATTAGGCCAGATCAAATTATAGATTACAAAGCTCTGCGCGGTGATCCTTCCGATAATATCCCGGGAGTAAAAGGTGTCGGCGAAAAAACAGCTATAAACTTACTAGAACAATTTGGAACTTTAAAAGGAATCTATGATAATTTAGACAAAATAGAAAAACCAGCAGTTAAGAAAAAACTGGAAGACAATAAAAAAGAGGCTTTTTTAAGTTATGATTTAGCTACTATTGCTACCAATGTTCCTTTAAATGATTTTGATTTAAGTCAGGCACAAATTTCTAAATTTTCTAAAGAAGGGTTGGCAAAATATTTACAAAAAATGGGTTTTCAAAGTTTGTACAAAAGATTGATAGGAAACACCCCCGAAGCGAGCAAGACCGGGTCTTTAGAGCGCGCGAAGCAAGCGAAAGGCCTGGCCTTTAGCGAACAGAATAGAGACAGGAAGAATAATATCTTCACCGAGCTCAAAACCAAAAAAGAAATTTCAACCTTAATTAAAAAAATTAAAGAGAAAAAATCTTTTGCTTGTTTAATGGACAGGGAGGGTAATAAATTCTATGGCAGTAAAATTTATGGTTTGGGAATATTCCTGGCAGATGGAAAAAATTATTATTTACAAGAGGGTTTAGTGTCAGAATTAGCCACAGTTTTTCAAGATAACAAAATTAAAAAAATTGGCTATGAAGTAAAACTAGACCTAGAATTATTAATACCGAGGCAAGACCTCGGTATTGGAGGCGGGCAGGATAATTTTTTTGATGTGAAGTTAGCAGGATATCTTTTAGGGGAGAGTAAACGGAGTGATTTAGAAAAAATGATTTTTGCAGAGTTCGGTGAAGGATTCAAAAATGACGGCAAGCAAGGTGAACAAGCTAGCCTATTAAGTGATCTTGATGAAAATAGGAAAAAGCTAGTGGCGGAAAAAGCAGAGTGGATTTGGAAATTGCAAAAAACTTATGAGGATAGATTTAATACTAAAGAACCTGGTTTAAAAAAAGTCTTTACTAATTTAGAAATGCCATTGGTTAAAGTTTTGGCCACAATGGAGCTAAACGGAGTAAAAGTCAATCGAAAAGTCTTAGATGATTTAACTAGATTACTAGAAAATAAATTACAGACTTTAGAAAAAGAAATTTATAAATTAAGTGGAGAAAAATTTAATATTAATTCGCCTAGTCAGCTGGCAGAAGTTTTGTTTGAGAAGATGAAATTATCAACAGCGGGAATTAAAAAAGGAAAAACTGGTTACTCCACCAACGCAGAACAACTAGAAAAACTAAGAGAAGTTCATCCAGTAATTAAATTTATTGAAGAATATCGTACCTATGCTAAACTAAAAAATACTTATGCCGAACCCTTACCGAAATTAATTCAGGAAGATGGACGAATTCATACCACTTTTCATCAGACAGGAGCCATTACTGGACGGTTGTCATCTTCAGACCCAAATTTACAAAACTTACCAAAATATGGAGAAGTTTCTAAATTAATTCGCCAAGCTTTTGTGGCAGAAGAAGAAAAAGTTTTAGTTTCGGCTGATTATTCTCAGATTGATTTGCGAGTAGCAGCTCATCTTTCAGAGGATCCTAAAATGATGGAAATATTTTTAGAAGGAAAGGATATTCATAAGTCAACGGCCGCCTGGGTGAATAATATTTCTCTAGAAGAAGTTACCAAAGAACAACGTAGTGAAGCTAAGTCATTAAATTTTGGCGTTTTGTATGGAATGGGAACCTATGGTTTTATGCGAGATAGTGGTGTTGATCAAAAACGAGCAGAATTTTTTATTGAGCAGTATATGAAAACTTTTTCCAAGTTAAAAGAATTTATTGAACGAATCAAAGAAGAGGCGCGCGAGAAAGGTTTTGTCGAAACGGAATTTGGACGACGAAGATATTTGCCAAATATTAAAGCTAGCAATTATATGGTGCGGGG
>CAZRER010000025.1:0-10546 GCA_964599525.1 uncultured Bdellovibrionales bacterium | reverse complement strand
GCAATGCAACATTTTCAAAATCTATATTAGCAATGATATTGTCATCTTCTTGTGCAAAAACATTTTGTCCTGTAAAGAGAACTATTAACATCATCATTGAAAAAAATATTTTCTTCATTTTTTTATTTTATTTTTTATTATTTAAATTTATTTAAACACATGTTTGAATACAACAATTTCAAAAGGATTTTAATTATTTTTAGTATAGCATGTTTTTTGAAAAATACCAACTTACATCCCTAGTTCTTTTAATTTTTCAACCATTTTTCGCTGTTGTCTATTTATTTTTTCCGGAGTAACTATTTGAATTTTAATCATATGGTCACCTTTACCAAAATAGCTTTCTCGGTGAATACCCTTTCCTTTTACTCGTAAAGTATCTCCCGACTGAACTCCGGCTGGAATTTTTACCTTAGTTTTACCGTGAACGGTCTCAATTTCAATAGTGTCTCCTAACACAGCCTGGGAAAATTTAATTTTCTCTTCGGAGATAATATTATTCCCCTCCCTTTTAAATCTTTCATCTGGCTGAATGTGTACAGTGATGTATAAATCTCCCGGGACACCTCCTCCAATTGGAGACTCCCCCTTACCTGAAAATTTAATGGTTTGGCCATCTTCAATCCCAGCCGGAATTCCAACTTCAATTGTTTCGTACTCCTTTATTACGCCATCACCACCACATTTTGAACATTTTACTTTTGGCACTTTTCCAGTCCCGTGACATTCATCGCAAGTGACTTGTTGTTGCATGGCGCCAAAAACAGTTCTAATATTTTTAGTTATTTTTCCGGTACCATCACATTTAGGACAAGTTTTGGTCTCTCTATTTTTTGCCCCTGTGCCATCACACTCACTACATTTTACATTTTTATAAAGTTTAATATTTTTTTTAGTTCCAACGGCTACTTCCTCTAGGGTTATTGTTATATCTGAAGCTATATCGGAACCAGCTTGTTGACGCGGTTCTTCTTGCCCGCCAAAACCAGCACGTTGGAAAACATCCGAAAAAATATCTTCAAAACCACCCCCTTGACTTCCACCAAAATTAAATTCAAATCCTCCGCTCTGCTGTCCGCCCTGTCCACCAAATCCACTAAAACCTTCAAAGCCAGAAAAACCTCCCGCTCCTCCAGCGGCCTGTTCAAACCCACTACCGAATTGATCATACTGTTGTCTTTTTTGCTTGTCTGATAAAATTTGGTAGGCTGAGTTTATTTCTTTAAATTTTTCCTCGTCACCACCCTCTTTATCTGGATGATGTTTATGCGCTAATTTACGATAGGCCTTTTTAATTTCATCTTCTGATGCATCTTTAGAAACACCAAGTATTTCATAATAATCTTTACTCATAATATTTAATTTAATTTTAAAATAATTGTTAAGTTTTTTGTATGAGTTAAACTAAATTGCTTTTTGGAAATAATTATTTTTTAGCACTCTTATCACTTAACTGCTAAATTTATATTAACCTAATATTACAAAAAAGTCTAGTCTATATTATCACCACATCTATTTGCAAAAAATTAGCTTGACAATTTATTATTACTCTGTATAATTAGTGTATATAGTTTAAAAGTCCGAATAATTTCTCGTTCGTTATTTATACGAAACTAAGAAATTAAACCTACCCCTTTATATTTTTTAAGTGGGTTTTGTTTATCCGGATATACTATACGTAGGCGTTTAAATAAATAAATGATTTGAAGGTCAATTAAAATATTTTTTAAATAATTGATAATCAATAAAGCAAAAAAATGAATTATGAAATAAATTTTCTAATCTTGCAATCGCAGACAGAGAATATACCACAGTTAAGAAAAAAGGTTAAGGATCTCATAAAGAAAAATGAAGGGACAATTACTGATGAATTAGTTTATCAAAAAAGAAAACTGGCTTTTGAGATTAAACATGAACAATATGGTTTTTATACTGTTTACAGATTTGATTTAGAAGATGGTACGAAGCTAAAAGATTTAACTAAAGATCTAAATTTAGAAAAAGGCGTCGCTAGGCATATTATTGTCAAAAGCAACGAGATTCCTAAACTACAAAAAGAAATTGGAAAGGCTCCAAAAACAGAAGAAGAACGAAAGGTAGAAAAAAATGCACCGAAGAAAAAAATTGGCAAAAAAGTTTTAGACGATATTAGTAAAGAAACTACGGCCAATGCCAGTAACAAAAAATCTAAGTCGGGAGTAAAAACACCTTCTATAGAAAAAGTTGTGAAAACTAAAACCGAATTAGATAAAGCTGAGATAACTGAAGATAAAAAAGAGGGAAAGAAAGAAGAGAAAATAATTGCTAAGAAAAAACCTACGAAAGTAACAAAGAAAGAGGAAATTTCTATGGATGATTTAGACAAAAAATTGGATGAAATTCTAGATATTTAAAAAATATTAAAAAATATAAACATTAATAAATTGAGGGTGTTGGTAAAATTTATTAAGTTGGTTTTTAAATAATAGTTTATCAACTTTTCACTTTCTACTTTCCACTTTCTACTAATATTATGAATGTTAATAAAGTAATCATCGTCGGACGACTAACTCGTGACCCAGAAAAAAAAGCTATTCCTTCTGGACAAACTGTTACTAATTTTTCCATGGCTACTTCTCGAAAGTGGAAAGGACAAGATGGACAAGAGCAGGAAAAAACGGAATTCCACAATATTGTAGCCTGGGGAAAAGTAGGAGAAATAATCGCTCAATATGTTATTAAGGGACAAGAATTATATGTTGAAGGAAGGTTAGAGACGCGAAATTGGGATGACCAAGAAAGTGGTAAAAAAATGTATCGAACAGAAATTATCTTAGAGAATTTTCAATTTGGAGCCAAACCAGGAGGAGCTAATGCTTCACAGGGAAATTATCAAGATCAGAATCAAAATCAACAGCAACCTCAACCAAATAATAATGAAGCTGCGCCACAAAACTCAAACCCAACACCAGCACAAGCTCCAGCACAAGAGAATGTTAATATTCCAGCTGCTGAAGAAATTCCAACCATAGATGTTGATGCTGATACAGAAGAAATTAAAGTGGAAGATATTCCTTTTTAAATTTAAATTTTAAACACATTTACTATGTATAACAATAATTATCGACAACAAAAACCACAAAAAAAAGCAGAGCACGCTTGTTATTTTTGTACAAATAATACTGACTTAGTTGATTACAAAGATGTTATTTTACTTCGACGATTTATTAATACCGTTGGAAAAATAACCCCTCGTCGTCGTTCTAAGGTTTGTTCTAAGCACCAAAGAACTGTTAGCCAAGCTATTAAACGAGCTCGTGTCATTGGATTGCTTCCATTTGTAGCAAGATAAACTCTAGCTCTAATTTAAAATTTAAAATTTAAATTCAATTTTAAATAGTTAACTTAAAAAAATGAAAGCCACACGAAATATGCTCCTACCCCCCCACCCCAACAACAAGCTGACCAACTAAATGAAAAACAAATTCAGCAAATTAAGTTACTAGAGCACTATCAAAATCTCTTGCAAAAAAAATTTGATGCAAACAATCGAGAAGTTGATTTTGACACCATAGTAAAAAATCAACAAAATTTACTAAACCATTCGCTATCAATGATTCCACAGATGACGTTATTTATCAAAGAGAATAAACAAGAAAAATTTTCTCGTTGGCTTGGTTTTATACAGGGAATATTATTTTCTTGTGGCATATTTACCCTTAATGAATTAAGAGAGCACAACATTCCAATTTACAAAAAATAAACTATAACAAAAAATGTTATCAATTAAAGACATAAAATCAGGGAAAAAACTTATCATAGAAGATCAACCCTATTCAGTTATGCATGTCCAACATTCTAAAATGGGACGTATGGGTGCTGTTCTCAGAACTAAATTAAAAAATTTAGAGACGGGGGCAATTTTAACCAAAACATTTCAAGGTTCAGATAAGGTGGATGAAGCAGAAGTCGAAACAAGAAAAGCCCAATACTTATACAAAGACGATGCAACATTTTATTTCATGGACAATGAATCATACGAACAATTTGAACTTAATGAAAAAGCAATTGGTGATAATTCTAAGTACCTAAAAGAAGGCACTGATGTTAGCCTTTTATATTTTAATGAAAAACCAATTAATATTGATCTTCCAATCAAAATGACTTTTGAGGTTACCGAGGCGCCACCATCAGTTAAAGGGAATACGGCTGACGGAGGATCAAAACAAGTAACTATAGAAACTGGAGCTAAAATTTCCACACCACTTTTTATAAAAACTGGAGATAAAATAAAAATTAACACTACTACTGGAGAGTATGCTGAACGAGGATAATTCTCTTGAGGGTAATTTATTAATTACTTCCTGCTACCCAACCAGTGGACCAAGCAACTTGTAAATTGTAACCGCCAGTTGGGCCATCTAGGTCGAGTATTTCTCCAGCGAAATACAAGTTATTTATCAAGCGGGATTGCATGGTTGAGGAATTAATTTCCTTTAAATATATTCCACCAGTAGTAATGATAGCTTTTTCAAAGCCGAGTAATTTCTCCGGTTTTAATGGAAAGGTTTTCAATAATTTAAGGAGTGTTTTTCGCTCTTTTTTAGTAATGAGGTTTACCTGTTTATCTGGATTGATTTTTGACATTTTAATAATTACAGGAATAAGTTTTTTAGGCAATAAGTTTTCTAAAATATTTTTAAACTGTTTGTTGTTTCCTGCCTGAAAATCTCTTTGAATTCTTTTGTCTAATTTTGCAAAATCAAGGGCTGATTTTAGATCGAGTTTCAAAACTATATCCTTTAAATCTCTATTTTTAAGCTGAGAAGCCGGGCTTATTAGCCCAGCTTTGTCACCTAACAACTCTCCAACTTTTTTACTCAAATCTAAAACTATCGGTCCGCTTATGCCGGTCTTAGTAAATAACATCTCACCAAATCTTGACTCCACTTTTTTATTATCTTGAAAAATACTTAATTCCACATTTCGCAAACTTAAGCCTTCCAATTCTTTAATAAACCAATTTTTCACAACTATTGGCGACAAAGCTGGTCGTGGTTCTATAATTGTATGTCCCAACCCTCTAGCCCAATCATATCCATCACCAGTAGAACCAGTTGCCGGGTAAGATAGTCCACCGGTGGTAATAATATATTTTTTTGCCCTTAAGACTTCACCGCTAGATAATGCTATCTGAGAAATTTTTTCTCCACCGCTCTCTATTCCAACCACCGTTTCCCTTGTTCTGATCGTTACTTTACTTTTATCTAAAAAGGCTAACAACGCTTGCCTAATATCACTAGACCTATCACTAACTGGAAAGACTCTTTGTCCTCTCTCTACTTTTAGTCGTACTCCCCAACCTTCAAAAAATTGCATCGTTTCTAGATTTCCAAACTGCGCAAAAGATGAATATAAAAAACGCCCCTGCCGTCCATAGGCCTCAATTAACTCGTTTTTATCTTCCGTAAAATGAGTCACATTACACCGGTCTTTGCCCGTCATTAAAAGTTTTACTCCTAGTTCTTTGTTTTTCTCTAACAACAAAACAGACTGTCCCAATTGTCCAGCCCTACCCGCCGCTATCATCCCCGCCGACCCGCCACCAATTACTATTACATCATACATTGTTTAGAAATTTATGAATTTATAAATTTAGGATTAATATAGTGAAGCCATATAATTTAATTTAAGAGTCGTAAACTGTCTTGTGATGTTAATTTACTAACCAAAAACTAGGAGTGATTTCGATTATCTCAAGGTCTACAAACTTTATTACTAAATTTCTCTGAAAAATTGATTCTTGAAATACCAAACTATTAATCCAATTTGTATTAAAACTATTAACCAATAAATTAGCAAAAAGCTTTGTTTGCTGGTTTTGTGGTGAAATATTTTTTGCGAAAGTAAGGCTGTAGGGCTTCCTCCCAGCAAGGCTAAGATATGCAAAACTAGTTCTGGCACTCTGGGAACTCTTTTTCTACTAGCAATATTTTTATGCCCCGAAGTATTCCTTCTACCTCCGGCATTCACCTTATATCCCAGGGTATTCTCTCTGCCTATGGCATTCACCTTATCCCAGAAATATAAAAATCCTGTCGTCACATTGATTGCCAAAAAGTACAGCAACCACCAACTCCAACTTTTTAAAAAACTATCTTCAACTATAATTTTTAGCCAGAACAAAAAAGTACTAATCCCAAAAAAAATAATTGCACTGGTTATCCAATAAATTTTAAATGGAGAATTTTTCATTTCTGAAAATTTTTTTATACAAACCTTTATTAGATCGATAAGTTATTAAACATATTTGGCGTGTCTCTTTTACTATGTATTACCCTAATAATTACCGCTACTTCATCTTTCTCTCTATAAAAAATAGTATAGTTATTGAATTTAGGCATAACCCAAAAATGTATTCCTTTGAAGTTTTTAGATCTATTCTGTAACTCATCGTTTATCAGTAGTGCAATTTTTGGAAATTTTGAAAATACTTCTCTAGCATTCTCCAACTTATCAAAAAAAGATTCCGCCGATTCTCTATTTATTTTTTGATTTTAAATACTTTGTAATATCTAAAACATCTTGCTGAGTTATGTGTGATAAATTACACTTCATTATATTATGTATTAAATGACTAGTTTAATTGAATTTACTGTGCCAAAGCTTCAATTCTAAATTTTGTCCATTCCTTTTTGGTGTAACTCTTTTCACCAGATGCTATGCCTTCTAATAACATACGCTCTATTTTTTTTCTTCTTTCCTTCTTATTTCCTTGCGAACCAAAAATTGGATATAATCACTTTTGGTGCTATATCCTATGATTTTTACTTCTTTCTCTACAAATTTCTTTAAAGTTGCTGGCAAGGTAATATGCAATGATTGAGCTATTTGAGACATTTTTTTAATTTTAAAGCTTACATCATTATTGTAATAACTATGTCGTAAAATGTCAATTCACGACATAGTACTATCTTATGTTACTCAAAATTGTCCCAACTATCCTCTATATTTTCATTTTTTTTAAATTGCTCTTCTATTGTTTTTATTTTTTCGGAAACCTTTTCATTTAATTTTTGTAATGTCAACTTTTCACCAACTATTGCTATATTTTGCTGATTCAATTTTTGACACACCTTATCTTGCCCATTGCAATATATCACAAAATTATATAAAGTTTGACTATACCTACCACCAACTTGCTCACTGTGATATTCTACGCTTAAAGACATCCCACCATTTTTTTGTTCTGTTATTTTTTGACTGTTAAAATCATTAGCTATTTTCTTAGCTAATGCGATTGTTTCTTTTTGAGATGGTCCATTTTCTGCATTTTGAAGTGGTATGTTTAATCCTGGCATTGTTGTTTTATTAATTATTAATTTACAAATTTAATATCTGCTCCAATGGACTGAAGCCTTTTTTCTAGGTCTTCGTAGCCACGATTAATGGAATAAACTCCTCGTAAAGTTGACTTTCCTTTGGCTCCTAGCATTGCCACTAAAATAATTGCCGCTGGACGAAGAGCTGGTGGCGAGGTCAGATCCGCATTTTTTAATTTAGTTGGACCAACGATTTCCACTCGATGAGAATCTATCAAGGTGATATTACCTCCCAAACGATTTAGTTCCGTAAAATAAACTGCCCTATTTTCATAAACCCAATCATGAATTAAAGTTTTACCTTTAGCCATCATGGCAATGGGTACAAAAAATGGCAGATTGTCCATATTTAGGCCTGGGAAAGGCAAGGCGTGAATTTTATCTTCTAGGGCTATTAATTTTGAAGGTATCATTTCAATGTTAACTAATTTTGTTTTTTTATTTTTAGCTTTATATTTTCTTAGAATGTTAAATTTTTGCCCCATTTTCTGCAATTTTAACAACTCTAAATCTAGAAATTCTATCGGACATCTTTTAATTGTTAATTTACTCTTAGTAACGATGGCTAGGGAAATAAAAAACATAGCCTCAATAGGATCTTCACTAATATTATACTCTACATTTTTCTTTAGTTTCTTTTTTCCTTTAATTTCCAAGGTGGACGTTCCAATACCTTTTATTTTCACTCCCAGCTTTTCTAGATAAAAACATAAATCTTGTACCATATAATTTGCACTAGCCATTTTAATTACGGTCTTACCTGGTATTTGTGCCGCTGCCATAATTGCTGATTCAGTAACTGTGTCCCCCGTTTCATAAAGAACATTATTATCATCTGCTTCTAAATTTTTAGAATCTATTTTAAAGCCTTTGTTTGTCGTTTTTATCTTAATCCCATATCCTTCCAGAGCAAACAAATGCGGTTTAATAGTTCTTTCTCCCAACTTACATCCACCTGCTTGAGGGATAAAATACTTATTTAATCGTCCAGACAATGACCCAATTAACATAATAGCACTACGTGTTTTTTCGGCAGATTTTTTATTGATATTTTTTAGAGAAAATCTTTTTGGGGGAATAATTGTCATAGCTTTCCCATTTCGCTCTATCTTAACGCCAATGCTCTCTAGTATTTCTACCCATCGATTTACCTCCTCAATTTGAGGGACATTATGAAAAATTGTTTTTCCTTGATTTATCATAGCTGCCGCCAATAAGGCAACCGTTGCATTTTTTGAACCATTAATTATAATTTCCCCATTTAATTTCTTACCTCCATTAATTTTGAACTTTTCTGTTGACATATTTTTTTTGATAATTAATTCATTACAATGCCTTATATTTTAACACGCTTTTACCTTAAAATCAACTATTTTTTACAATATATTTCCCTCTCTATCCCCAATTCTTAACCAATCAACTTCCCAGATTTCTTTTCCATAACTATCATTATCATTAGCTAATTTTAATTTCATTTGTGTTATTTTAAAATCAGATCTTAGTCCGGACAAATCAATACTGAATGTTTCAAATTTTCCATCGAAGTAATCTACTTTGAAAGGGATTTGTTCTGACCATTTATTTTTCTCATCTCGAAGATAAACAACACCTTCCGTGGCATCTTCATTGTTACTGACTCTAGCTTTAAACACGATTTTATTATTTTTACTAACATCCAGTCCGTCTAAAAACACTGGGCTTAAAATCCTTGGATCTTTTCCGCTGACTCTAACAGACCAGACTTCGCTATTGCCATTGTCGTAATACCTTGTGTCATGTTCTGGCAACCACCCTCCATCACTATTATTAGTAAATTCAAAAATCCTTGAAGGATTTTTACTATTACGACTAACCCAACCCATTACCCAAAATTTATTTTTTTTCTTTTTCTCATTATAATATCTATCGGCAATATAATATTTTCCATCCTTATATTCTGCTGGCAAAATTTTACCATGATTATTTGTTATTTTAGATGGTATCCAATTCTGTTCTACAATAAGAACACCTTCTGGTAAGACACCGGTAACAATAGACACATGCCCAATTTTGTTTTTATTGCCATAGACGATAATATCTCCTGGTTGGGGAGCAACAACTCCTCCGTTTTTATGAAAATATAGACCATAACGTGGAGCTCTTTCGGCTAGATTCATGGCCACCACTACATTTTTTATTTTGATACCAAACATATTTTGATAATATCTTTCTACATAGGCAACACATTGATGACTAGCACCATCTAAATATTTAACCAAAGAAGTTTGCACCGCATCATAATTATCCCGATACAAAAAACTAGTTGCAATGGCGACAACTAAAATGATAATAGTTATAATAATTATTTTTAGTTTCATATATGATTTTATAAATTAATTACACTCAAAACTTAACTTCGATGATAAATAACAAATATTAAATATCAATTCAATAACAAATTTTTCAATTTATATATTTATCGTCGCACATTGAATTGATATTTGTTATTTAATATTTGGCATTGTAAAAAATAGTTTATATTTTTTATTGGTCCCACCTATCCTGTTGCCCCCTTGCCTTTAAATAATTTTCTGAATCAAAAATATTTGTTTCGACTTGTATTTCTTCTGTGGCAACTTCACGAGAAAAACCGTTGGGAAAAATGATATGGAATTCCCTTTTGGCAGATGAGGGCAGTGTATTCATAATCTGATAACTAGTTGCTACTAGTTTTCCTTGTGCATCCCTTAAAATTCCCTTGACTTTTATAACTTCATAATCCACAGCGCTTTTATTAACTAATAAACCAGTTAATTCTGAATAGGCTGTTCCCGATGATGCCAGGGTGTATTTGTCGTTATAAACAATTAAATTTGGATCTTTAAAATTTGTTATCTTTTTCCAATCAATTTTGTTTTTATTAATTACGATTTTTAACTCACCATTTTTATTTTGTGATCTATATTTATTAATCACAATATATTTTGTTTCCTTCGGTAAAATAAAATCTTCTCCCCTATAGCTGGCACTTCCGTTTATATCCCCGTCGTAAATTGTATATCTGAAAGACTTTGCGCCATATTCTTCATTGGGATTATAAATTTTAATCAATACATCTTCTGTTCCTTTTCCGTCTTCAACCCTTTCTACGGATTTAACCACCAAATCTTTAAATTCTATTTTATTTTTACAAGGACTACATGGTC
>CAZRER010000024.1:1831-10562 GCA_964599525.1 uncultured Bdellovibrionales bacterium | reverse complement strand
CAAAAAGAGTAAACAACGGCAAAAGCAAAATTATTCCCCAAGTAAAGAAAAAAATCTTTTTATATTTTTTAATAATTTTTAAATACTCACGAAATTCCATACATTTTAACTTATTAAATTAAATTAAATTCATTATTGATTATTTAGTTTTTTAGTATACCTTATTTTCACAAAAATACAACCCCAGCCAAATATTGTTTATTGACATTTATATAAAATAAGCTATACTTAAGACTTACCAATATGGAGAGATAGTGACAAATAGCCACAAAATGTATATTTAAAATATTTTTGGTTTATCAATATTTAATTAAAAATTTATGAACACAATCATGCAGAAAAAAACTAAGATTGTAGCAACCATTGGTCCAGCTACAGAAAGTAAAAGCCAACTTTTAAAACTAATGCGTGCCGGAATGAATGTCGCTCGCTTAAATTTTTCCCACGGCGATTTTGCCGAACATGGTGCTAGAGTAGAAAATATTAGAAAAATTGAAAAAGAATATGGAATTAGAACAGCTATTCTCCAAGACTTAGGTGGCGTAAAATTACGAATTGGAGATTTTATTGAAGATCAAATAACTTTGAAAAAGGGTCAAAAATTTATTCTAACAACAAAAAAAATAAAAGGTGATGAAAATAAAGTTTACATAAATTACAAAAAATTACCTAAAGAGATTGAGATTGGTCAAATTATTCTACTGGACGATGGCACAAAAAAACTTAAAACTATAGCTATTAATGGAAATGAAGTTATTACTAAAGTTATCGACGGTGGAATGATTCGTTCTCGACGTGGAGTAAACATTCCAAATGCTAGATTGAGTGTTAGCGCTTTAACCCCAAAAGATAAGAAAGATTTAGAATTTGGTTTTAAATATGATGTTGATTTTGTAGCTATTTCTTTTGTACGTTGTGCCAAGGATATTTTACAACTCAGAAAATTGCTAGAAAAAAACAATTCTAAGGCACAAATTGTTGCTAAGATTGAAACTCCAGAAGCAATAGAAAATATTAAAGAAATTATTTCGGCAACAGATGTAATTATGGTTGCTCGAGGAGACCTAGCCGTAGAGATTCCAGCCCAAGAAGTTCCTCATTTGCAAAAAATGATGATTAAAGAATGTCGAATTGCTGGTAAACCAGTTATTGTAGCTACGCAAATGATGGAATCAATGATTAAGGCTCCTGTACCTACCAGAGCAGAAGTAGCCGATGTTGCCAATGCAATTTTAGATGGTACAGACGCCATTATGTTAAGTGCTGAAACAACGGTTGGTGATTTCCCTGTTGAAACAGTAAGTATGATGAGCGATATTGCTAAAAGAACTGAGCAGGAAATTAAATATAAAATAGTCAACGACAATGAAAAATACACAAAAAAAACAGTTAATGCTGTTTCTCGTAGCGTAATTCAAACTGCTTTAGATGTTCAAGCAAAATTTATTATTGCTTTAACAGAGTCTGGATTTACAGCTAGAAAAATATCTCGCTACAGACCAAGTCAGCTAATCATAGCCTTAACGCCAGAAGAAAAAACTTCCAAACAGTTAAATATATCTTATGGATGTTATTCGGAAAAAATTTCTGGATTTAAAACAGTAACCGAAACTGTTACTGAAACAAAAAACATACTCTTGCAAAAAAAGTTAGTCAAGAAAGGAGATAAGATTGTTATTGCCGCTGGAGTCCCTTTCGGTAAATCCGGAACAACTAATATGATGATTGTGGAAAATATTTAGTTTATTGTTTATAACAAATAAAAAGCAGTCATTCCGACTGTCTTTTTATTTTTCCACAGATAAATACATTTCAATTAGAACTAAAGCAACCACAACCAATAGCGCGTCCCACCAAATTAAAATTTTATAACTTTGTAATAGTAATAATATGCAAATTAAAAATCCCATCAACACTCCTTGCCTTATCGATGATACAGCTGGGATATATATTTCTTTGAAATTTTTTATTCTTATTTTAAACTTAAAAAAAATATTCGTAAATATTCCAAAGAAAAATAAAAAAAGTCCCACATAAAAACCTATGATATTTAAAAAATTTACTTGCAACATATTACCCTCTGAAGTAATATCTTTTTGATAGGGAGAAAATAAAAAAATCATTATTAATAAGATAATGAAGCCCGTAGCAGCTACGCCAATTGACAACCCTGTAAATTTTGAAACTCCCTTTTGCATATAAAATTTATTTTTATTTAATAGAACTTTTCTATAATTCATCAGACACCCTGGATACTTCTTCGACCGTTGTTCTCCCCTCTATAATTCTCAATACTCCATCTTGGCCCATGGATAGCATTCCTTTTTCCACCGCCCTATTGTGGATTTCAGAAGTGGTTGGACTAGTTGTAATATATTTTTCCATCTCCTCATCAACATTCAAAACTTCAGCAATAGGAATTCGCCCAGAATACCCAAGTCCATGACACTTATCACAACCAACTGCTTCGTACATATTATATTCTTGTGGTATTTTTATGTTACTCTTTGGAGATATTTTTTTCAGAACTTCTTCTATTTTATTCACAGTAACATCATCCGGAATTATTTTCCTCTTACAATTATCACACAATTTTCTAACTAACCGTTGGGCCATAAAACAATTTGTTCCCGAAGACAAATCAGACAATCCCACACCCATACCGGCCAACCGCCTTACTGACCCAGCAGCATTGTTGGTGTGCATAGTGCTCAATACTAAATGTCCCGTCAAAGCAGCCTGATAGGCTATCTTTGCTGTTTCATCGTCACGAATTTCACCAATCATAATAATATCTGGATTTTGTCTCAATAAATTTCGCAAAGCTGTATCGAAAGTATAATTTTCTTTTTCATTAACCTGTGTTTGCAGAATACCATCTATTTGATATTCAATAGGATCTTCCACGGTAATTATTTTAAGCTCTGGCTTGGCAATTGTTTTTATGATACTATACAAAGTTGTAGTTTTTCCGCTACCAGTTGGTCCCGTATTCAAAACCATTCCATTGGGTTTGATAATATTTTCTTTTAATTTCAATAAATTAAATTCTCTCAATCCTAAAGCCTTTAATTCAATAGCTTGTGCAGTTTGATTTAGCAACCTCATCACTACAATATCCCCATAGCCTCCTAGAATAATTGAAACTCTTACATCTACTTTATTATTAGTAAACTCATCCAATCCTTTTGGCAAAACTATCCTGAATCTTTCATCTATTACTCCTTCTCGTTGTTGTATTTTAGCACCAATAAGAATTTTTATCTCATTTAACACCGTTAAAAATTCATTCATTGGCAATTTAATAATATCATGTAAAATACCATCTATTCTATATCTTATTTTAAAATAATTTTCTCCAGGCTCTATATGAATATCACCGGCCTGCATAATTATCCCTGCCATCAGAATATATTTAATTTTATCCTTAGAAGCTGAATTTTCCACTATTGATTTTAACCCTTGATAATCGCCTCGCACTTTTTGTAATTTCTCAATCATTTCTTTTTTTATGCTAACACCTCGAGACAATGTTTGAACAATAATTTTCTCATACAAATTTATTAAATAATCACCCTTTCCAGCAACTCTTTGAACTTCCTCCAGAGATGTTTCACCTTTTAAAGATTTCAAAATTCCATCTTGCTCATAGGTAATTAAACCATGTTCTAAAGATGTATTCCTAATTTCATTTTCGGTAGCCATTGATTCTATTAATTCTCTAATTTCTTCGTCAATTGTCATAACTTCGAATATACCTAACCGACCTTTATAACCTAACCCCTTACATTTTGTACAGCCATTTGCCCTCCAAAGATATTCAATATTTTTGGGCACGTCCACTTCAGCTTTTGGAGAAATTAATGAAAGCATCTCCTTAATAGCTTCAATTGTTCCTTGAGCTGGTTTATATTTTTCCTTACAATATGGACAAAGTTTTCTAACTAAACGCTGAGCAATGATAGCATTAATAGCCGAAGAAACTATAGTCGGTTTAACGCCCAAATCAACTATTCTACCGATAACACCTGCGGCCGTGTTGGCGTGAATTGTGGTTAGGACTAAATGACCAGTTAAGGCAGCGTGTACCGCGATTTCAGCAGTCTCATCGTCACGAATTTCGCCAACCAAAATAATATCTGGATCCTGCCTAACAATTGACCTTAACCCTTCAGCAAAAGTATAACCTCTTTCTTTTTCTACTTGTGTTTGCCTTACTCCAGGGACTTGATACTCTATAGGGTCCTCAATACTAATAATTTTTTTCTCCTCTGAGTTCACCCTATTTATTAACGAATAAAGTGTTGTAGTTTTCCCACTACCTGTTGGACCAGAATTAATTATCATCCCCTGTCTTTTTTCCGACTCGTGCACCAACCAGCTAAAGTTTTTACCAGTTAACCCCAAGGTATCCAAAGTTAAAGATGATATGTTTTGATTTAACAATCGTAACACAACATTTTCTCCGTAATTTCCCGGAAGAATAGAGACCCTAACATCTATGTTACCCTTTTTCATTTTTATACTAAATCTTCCATCTTGAGCCACATCATAGACGTTAAGCATCATCTTACTTAATATTTTTATTCTAGATATAATATGTGGATAAGCTTTACTAGGAATTGTAGCTACTTCATGCAAAACTCCATCTATTCTATATCTCAATCCAACACTATCTTTCTCTGGTTCCAAGTGTATATCTGAAGCTTCTAGTTTAATGGCTCCAGCAACAACAATATTAAGTAATTTTGTGGTAGGTATTTCATTTATTCGCTTTCCTAGGTTTATCAAATCTTTTAATTCATTCTCGAATTCACTTAACGATTCTCCAGTTAAATTCATCCTCATATAATCAAACGCCTCAACCAAAGTATTTTTTTTATAGACCTCCAATGATCTCTGCAAAGACAACTTTGAAACCACAAACAACCTAACTTTGTAACCCTCCTCTTTTTCTAAATTATTTTTAATTTTTTGAACATCTTTTGCAAGCGGATTTACTGCTCCCAATATTAACTCTCTGTCCATCACATGAACAACTACCACCTTATTTTTTATAGCCTTTTCTTCAGGAATTATATTTATATATTTAGATGATGCCGGAAACAAATTTAAATCCAAATAGGGCTTGCCAATAGATTGGGCATAATTTGCCGTCTCTTCCTCTTCGGATTCAACGTGCATTTTAGCAATTTTTCTCTTTGTGCTCGATAAATCAACATAAGGATCTTTATGCTTAACTATACTATTCTTTTTTTGTTTTTGTTCATCTCCTTTATTTTCTTCTTGATTCGGAGATGAATAATTTTGTATCATTTTGTATTTATTTAAACTCTATTTTATACCCGCAACACTGACTACCCAATTAACAACCCCAATCTATTTATAAGCTCGGATCCCCCTGTGATTTAATTTTTATTTTTTGAGCTGTTTTAGAAAAGCTCACATCGGCAAAGTCTAGTTCCCCAGAATTTTTATTCCACCGATATTCTTTCAGTAGAATTTTAACCTTCATCTGTTTTTTTTGTTCCTGAAGCCAATCAATAAAACTTTTTCCACGAATAAAAATTTGTTTCAATTGAAATTCTTCAACTGTCTCTCCCTGCTCATTTTTTGTTTCACGCTTTTTCTCCAACATTATTATATGCATACCCAATGACGAAATTATAACATTAGATATTTCACCTTCCTTCATAGATGATAGCACCTTTGCTACCTCTGGTATAATATATTTTTTTTGTATCCAGGGAATTTCTTCATTATTATTAATAATATTATTACTAGAAAATTCCTTAGCCACCTCATCAAAATTATCTCCGTTAACAGAAATTTTACTCTTAGCTTTCTGGGCAGTTTTATAGTCGACGCTATTTTTTAAATTACTTTTATACCAATCAAATAATTCTTGCAAATATAATTGATTTTTCACAATCTTATTTTTAAATTCATCAATTGTCCATCCATAGCTTGACTCTAAATTTAAAGCCAATTTTTCATAATCACTACCTGCTTTTAACAATGATTTTTCAACTGCCTTATCAACCTCTGCTGATGTAATATTTATACCTTTTGATTTAGCAACAGCTCTAACAATATCATCTTCAATTAATTTATCTAAAATATCTTTTTCTTTTATTCTCAATCTAATTTTGCCATCACTGGTAGAAAAATCAACTCGTTGCCCGCTTTGAGTATAATCTTTAGATTCATAAAATTTTTCTACTGCTTCAACATCTTGAAATAGCTGCTTACTTGTTATAAATTTATTATTTTCTATTTTAACAATGGGAAGTGGAATTAGCTTATAAAACTTTTTTAAATTTGAATTGACTGGATTTGCCCAATAAAAATAGCCAACTATTATACCAATAAAAATAACCACTACCAAAAAAATAACTAAAAATAACTTAGGCAAAGCTATTTTACCAAACCAACCCCTTTTCTGACTATTTTGTTTTTTACCTTTTTTCTTTTCCATATAAAATTTAAAACATATTTACTGACACCCTAAAGCACTTAAACATTAGAGCTTCAACATCCAACTTCCATAGACATTAAACATCTAAATTTCTTAATCACTAATACTCATTAAAAATAAATACACATTCTTCTAAACATACAAGAAGATTTAAGAATTTACGTCCATATATCATTTACACCTTCAAATATTTTCTTATGGTAATTAAAGAGCTAATTACTCCCAGCAGTACTCCTGCTAAGAATTGTGCTCCAATTATTAAGATAATATGATTCATAAAATACATCTCCAAAAACTGCCTAACGAATTTAGCATTTGATAATGATAACACAGCGTCTCCAGAATTATCAGAAATAACAAAATGTAGATAAGCATAACTAGCACCAATAGCAACCAAGGCAGCAATCACTCCATAAAAAATTCCCTCCCAAATAAAAGGACCAGAAACATATAAATTAGAACCCCCTACCAATTTCATAATCTCAATTTCTTTACGATGAGTATAAATAGTAATTCTAATAGTATTAAAAGTAACTAAAATAGCAATAACCGAAAGAATTATACCAATAATCATAGCCATCCTTTGACTAGATTTTATTTCATTATTTAATCCAGTAATCACGCCCTTATGCTCTTCATAATTTACACTTTCTATTTTATTTTTAAATTCGCTATTCTTAATGTTGTCAGCTATTTTATTATAATCATCTGGATTATAAGCTTTAATGTTTAAAGTTATTCCAAAGGGATTACCCAACTCTCCAATAACTTCTTCAATAACCTTATTTCCCTTTTCATCAGCTGTAAATTTTTGTAATCTATCTTCCTTTGAAATATAATTTACCTTTTCTACTTCTGGATAATTTTTTATCTCTTTTTCGATTTTATGAGCCTCGTCCTCTGAAATATTTTGATTTAAATACAGAGAAATGTTTATTTCATCTTGAACATCCTCCAGCAAAAGTTTGTTGGCAAAAATATTTGAGGCCTGCATATTTATTATAAACAGTGCTACAGCGATAACACCGATAGTTGCTGTTGCTAACCAAAGATTGTGTCTAAAATTTTGTAGTCCTGCTTTAAATGTTCTTTTAAACTGTAATAACATATTTTTTTATTTGTTTTTTAAATACAATATTTACCATTTGGGTCATCTCTAATTATTTTACCTTTATCCATGGAAATGACTCTTTTGCCAATACGATTTACAACATCCTTATCGTGGGTAGCCAACATTATGGTTGTGCCATATTCATTTATCTTTAAAAGCAATTGCATAATTTCCCAAGTAGAAATTGGATCAAGATTTCCCGTTGGCTCATCAGCCACCAATACTTTTGGACGATTCACTAGTGCTCTAGCCAAAGCAACTCTCTGCTGTTCTCCCCCAGACAATTCATCCGGATACTTATCTGTTTTATTTTTCAAGCCAACAATGTCAATTATCTGAGGAACATCTTCTTGAATTTCTTTATTCCCCTTTCCGGCAACTTCCATGCTAAAAGCAATATTTTGCCAAACATTTCTATCGGGTAATAATTTATAATCTTGAAAAACTGTTCCTATTTGTTGACGATGTTTAGGAAGTTGTCGTCTCTTCAAATTATTAATTTTTTTTCTATGAAAATAAATTTCCCCCTTGGTTGGCATTTCCTCGGCATAAACCATTCTTAAAAGTGTTGACTTTCCGGCCCCTGAATAACCAACGAAAGTCACAAATTCTCCTTCGCGAACTTCCAAAGAAACATCTTTCAAAACCGGTTTTTCACCTTTAGTATATATTTTTGAAACTTTGTTGTATATAATCATCTATTTTAATTTTCAATTTTCAATTTAAAATTTTTAATGAATTTTAAAATGATAAAATATCAAATTTTTTTATTTTTAATTCTTAATTATTAATTATTAATTAATTTAGTTTTACATTTCAAATTTTCCATCCTTAATAGCCTGAAATAATTTACCGTAAATAGAAAAACACCTTATACCATTAATACTGAAAATCACTCGTCCACCTGGTTGATTTGTTCTAATTTCTATAATCTGAACATCATATTTCTCCCCGCCTCTTATCTCATCTCTTATTTGATCATACCACTTACTATCCACTTGGAAGACATCGCCCCTAACATTCTCTGAATAATATTTTTTCTCAAAACTCTCTATCTCATCAAGATTCATGTCCGCATACTTCTTTAAAAAATCTTCAATCCCTCGCTTAACCAATTTCTCATCTATTTTCTCTGCCCCCCC
>CAZRER010000024.1:0-1731 GCA_964599525.1 uncultured Bdellovibrionales bacterium | reverse complement strand
AAAAATCTTCAATCCCTCGCTTAACCAATTTCTCATCTATTTTCTCTGCCCCCCCCTTCATTAATTGTTCTGCTTTTTGTTTCATAATTATAAATCCTTAATTCTTAATTCTTAATTCTTAATTAGCTCAAGCTCTCCATCCAAAACTTTCTCCACGGCTGTTGTCTGCTCATTCGTTCGATGGTCTTTTACCATTTTATAGGGGTGTAAAATATATGACTTAATTTGACTTCCCCATTCGACAGCCTTCCTCTCACCCTTCAATTCTTTTACTTTTTCAACTTTTTCCTCCTCCATTAATTTAGCCAATCGTCCTTTCAAAATAGTCATCGCTTTTTCCTTATTTCTCAACTGCGAACGCTCATTTTGACAAGTAGCCACTAATCCCGTTGGTAAGTGCGTAATCCGCACAGCACTGTCTGTAGTATTCACACTTTGCCCTCCAGCCCCCGAAGAACGATAGGTATCAATTCTTAATTCATTCTGATTTATTTCTGTTTCTATTTCCTGGTTTTTTATAATTGGCATTATCTCCACCATAGCGAAAGACGTTTGTCGTAAATTATCACTATTAAAAGGTGAAAGTCTAACCAATCTATGTACTCCCGACTCTTTTTTTATTTTACCATAAACTAATTGTCCTGTCACCTCTATGGTGGCATTTTTTATTCCAGCCTCAGAACCCACGGTTTTATCAATGATTACAGCCTTCCAACCTTGCTTCTCCGCATAACGCAAATACATTCTCAATAACATTTCCGTCCAATCCTGTGCATCCGTTCCTCCAGCTCCAGCTTGCAGAGTTAAAATTGCCCCAAGTTTATCATATTTACCAGAATATCGCAAAATATCTTCAATTTTTTTTAATTGTTCTTGTAATTCTATATATTGTTCTTCAATAAATTCCAACTCTTCCAAGCTATTATTTTCCCCCGAAATGCTTAAGCTAACCAACTCCATCAATCCCTTAAAATTATCTTCCATTTCTTGCCAAGATAACACTTCGTTTTTTAAAGCTTCTAATTCCTGTGATATCTCACTTGACAACTTATGATTTTCCCAAACATCTTTTTTTTGTAATTCACCCTCTAATTTTACTATTTGTTTTTGTTTTTCAGCCAATTCAAAGACGGTCCCGCACCTGCGAGATTTTAACTTTTACTTTCTTCAATTCTTTTTTAATATCTACTAAATTCATGTTTCCAAAACTATTTTATAAGAGTATACTCATTTACCTTTCTAGTATACCAGTTAGAAAAATTTTGTAAACAAAAACCTAATCCAGCACGAAAATCTTTCCCCCGTGCTACTGAAACCTTGCCTTGAAGACTGTCTCTAAACAAAATCTAAACAAAAACATCCGCCGAGGCGGATGTTTTTTAATATCTTATTCAAAATGATTTTGAAGTGAGCTTACGCTACTTTAGATACATTCACTGCATTTTGTCCTTTAGGACCTTCAGCAATCTCGAATGTTACTTCATCACCTTCTTGTAGATCATTGTATTCTACGTCTTGTAACTCTGTAGCATGAAAGAAAATATCTTTTTCTTCACCTTCTAGAGAAATAAAACCGAAACCACGATCTGTAAGACGAGTAATTTTTCCTGTATTCATCTTTAGGATTGATTTACTTTTTTATATTAAATTTCTCGAAAGAAATTTATTCTTCAAACCCAGAATCCTGCTAGATGACTCGACTACTCCTTCTTGAACAGTTCTGATTTGACT
>CAZRER010000023.1:0-10892 GCA_964599525.1 uncultured Bdellovibrionales bacterium | reverse complement strand
GTAGGAGTATTGCCCTTGAAATTTACTTAGAATAATGCTAAACTAAAAAAGTAATAAAAAGGTAGCCACCCTAAATGGGTGATCAGCCTAGACGACTGAAAAGTAGTCATCATAAATGGGTGATTAGTTAGTTTGAACGGCTGAAAAGTAAAAAATAGTATAAATTTAAAACTTAAAACTTAAAACTTAAAATTCAAGAGATATGTATAGAACACACAGTTGTGGAGAATTAGTCAAAGAAAATGTTGGTGAAGAGGTAACTTTATCCGGTTGGGTTCATCGTCGACGAGATCACGGGGGAATTATTTTTATTGATCTCCGAGATAAATATGGCTTAACCCAAATCAAATTTGATCCAGCTATCAAGAAAGAAGCTCACCAGCTAGCCGAAGGTTTGCGTAGCGAATGGGTAGTTAAAGTTACGGGAGAAGTTTTAGCTCGTCCCGATGATATGATTAATAAAAAACTTCCCACGGGAGATATTGAAGTAGCTATTAACAAAATAGAAATTCTAAATAAATCTAAAACACCACCCTTTGAAATTGATAATGAAAGCGGACAGGAAGCTAATGAAACAGTACGATTGAAATACCGTTACCTGGATTTGCGACGAGATAAAATTCAAAAACTTTTAGCCAAAAAAGATAGAATGATTCAAGAAATCCGAGCCTATTTCCAGAAAGAGGGTTTTCAAGAAGTACAAACACCAATTTTAGCTAATTCTTCTCCTGAAGGAGCCAGGGATTGGTTAATCCCTTCTCGATTATATCGAGGGCAGTTTTATGCCTTACCTCAAGCTCCACAACAATTCAAGCAACTTTTAATGGTGGGTGGAATGGATAAATATTTTCAAATTGCTCCCTGTTTTCGTGATGAAGATCCAAGACGAGACCGTCATTTTGGGGAATTTTATCAACTGGATATGGAAATGTCCTTTATAGAACAGGGAGATATTTTTAAGGTTATGGAGCCATTAATGATACAGTTGACCGAAAGTCTTAGCGAAAAGAAAATTATTAATTTAAACGAAGACAATAGTTTTGTAAAAATTCCTTGGAAGGAAGCCATGAATGTTTACGGAGTTGATAAACCAGATTTGCGATTTGATTTGAAAATTAAAGCAGTTACGGATTTGGTAAAAGATTCTGGTTTTGGGGTATTTAGTGGCGCCGTTAAAGATGGCGGAGTAGTACATGCCTTAAAAGTTGATGGCGGAGCAAAATTTTCTCGAAAAGAAATTGACGAGTTAACAGAAGTGGCCATTAAAAAAGGTGCTAAAGGATTGGCGTATATTGTTGTTAAAGAAAATGAAAGCACAGAAGCGAGCAAGGCCAGGCCTTTAGAGCGTAACGGTGGTGAAGCGAAAGGCCTGGCCTTTGGCGAGCGATTAGGTAAAGGTATAAATGACGAAAATCAGCTAAACAACAATACAAATTCTAAAACATACACACTACAATCCCCAATTGTCAAATTTCTTGGTGATGAAATTTCCAACAAAATAATAGAAGAAGTTAAGGCCAAAGCTGGAGACATTATTTTCTTTGGAGCGGATAAGTGGCGAACAGTATGTGATGCCTTGGGGGCAGTGCGGAATGAATGTGGGGAAAAATTAGGACTAAAAGATAAAAAGAAAGCTGCTTGGGCTTGGGTAGTTGATTTTCCAATGTATGATTATTCAGAAATTGAAGAGGGGAAAATTGACTTTAGTCACAATCCTTTTTCCATGCCCCAAGGCGGAATGAAAGATTTGGAAGAGAAAGAGCCTTTAGATATTTTAGCTTATCAATTTGATTTAATCTTAAACGGTTTGGAAATTTCCAGTGGGGCCATTAGAAACCATCGTCCAGATATAATGTATAAAGCTTTTGAAATAGCTGGTTATTCTAAAAAAGATGTCGATGAAAAATTTGGACATATGATTGAAGCCTTTAAATTTGGTGCGCCACCGCACGGAGGAAATGCTCCAGGGATTGACCGTTTATTTATGGAACTCACCGACTCACCATCCATTCGAGATATTTACGCCTTCCCTAAAGACGGACAAGGTCGAGATTTAATGCTGGATAGTCCATCCGAAGTTTCTCCAGAACAGTTAAAAGAGTTGGGCATTAAAATAATGAAAAAATAAATGAGTTATCAAGTGAAACTTCAACAATTTGAGGGGCCATTACCGTTATTGTTGGAATTAATAGAAAAACAAAAATTAGATATCACCACGGTTTCTTTGGCGCAGGTGGCCGATGATTTTTTGGGTTATTTAGAAACTGGAAAAAATATTAATTTAGCAAATCTAAGTGAATTTTTACTAATTGCTTCTCATCTTATTTTAATAAAATCAAAGGCCTTGTTGCCTTTTTTTGAATTTACCAAAGAGGAAGAGGAAGACATTGAGGACCTAGAAGAGAGATTGAAAGAGTATCGTCGTTTTAAAAAGGTGGCGATTAAACTAAGTGAAGATTGGATGAAGCAAAATATTTCATTCAGCAAAGAGGAAGAAAAAGTAGAAGTGGTAGAAACGGAAATGCCAGATATTACAACTGCCAATCTCAAAGATTTAATTTTGGAAGTTATTAAGCAAAATGAAAAAGAAGAATTAATGGAAGAAGAAATTTTAGAAGTAACCGTAAGTTTAGAGGAAAAAATTACTGATTTAAGAAATGCCATTTTAAAACGAGCCAAAATTAGTTTTAACGAAACAATAAAAGATAGTAAAAATAAGATTGAAGTAGTTGTTTCATTTTTGGCAGTGTTGGAAATGTTAAAACAGAAATTTGTGACGGTGAAGCAGAAGGGTGCGTTCGGAGATATTTTGATAGAGAGAAATAAATAAGGTTCTTAAGATACTTAAGATATTTAAGTATCTTAATTTTAAAAATTAAGGAGTAATTTCATGGCTGAGAAAAATAACAAAAAGAAAGAAGGTTCCAATATCGCTAAAATTGAAGCGGTACTTTTTGCCTCAGGTGATCCAGTGGGAGTTGAAAAAATGCAAAGTTTTTTAAAATTAAACAAAAAACAGTGGGAAGATGAGATTGAGGCTTTAAATGAAAAATATAATCGGGAAAATAGTGGTTTGCAAATTATTCAGAAAAAAGGTAAAATACAACTGGTAACGAAAGCTGGCTTATCAAAGAGTATCGCCACTTTTCTGGGCAAAGCCATGAACGAAGAGTTGTCTAAGTCATCTCTAGAAACATTAGCCGTGGTGGCCTATCGTGGTCCAGTTACTCGAGTACAAATTGAATATATAAGAGGAGTAAATTGTAGTTACGCTTTGAGGGTTCTGTCTTTGCGGGGAATTATTGAAAGAAAAGATAATCCACTAGATAGTCGTTCCTATCTTTATGAAATAAGTATGGAATTTTTAAAAAGTTTAGGTCTTAAAAAAGTAGAAGACCTAGAGGATTATGAAAATTTAAAGAAAGAGTTGCCACTAGAGGGTAATGACGAGAGTAAAAATATTACTGAAAATAACAAAGAATAAAAAAATAATTTTTAAAATTAAATTGTTAATTATTAATTATAAATTATTAATTAACAAAAGGGGGATATGAAATTTACTAAATTAGTCAATATTGGAAGCATCATAATCTTTGTGTTATCTTTAAGCACTTGGATTTTTTTAGCTACAGATTATTCAAAAATAAATAAAGTTAGTGTTAAAGGGGTTATGGCTGAGGTTAATAGTAATAATCCACAAACAATTAAAAGTGATAATGAAGAAAGTATTTTGAATAGTCATTCTGTGTTGGAACAGGTAACTATTTCTGATTTTAATAAAAATAAAGTAGTAACTAAACAGGAAACAGTAATCACCCCCATAAAAAAAGAAAATATTGGTAAAACTTATGTTCGAGCAAAAGCGGCCATAGCGATTGATGTTAATAGTGGTAAGATTTTACATAGTCAAAATCCAGATAAGCGACTACCAATTGCTTCTTTAACAAAAATGATGACTGCCTTAGTTACTATTGATAATATTAAAAATCTTAAAGACGAAATTATAACCGTTGATCAAGAAGTTTGTCGTACCCCAACCAGTAAAATCGGTTGTCCTAGCAGCACCTACTGTATTTCAGATACTTTAAAGCTTGGCGAAAAAGTTAGGGCGGATGATTTACTAAAAGCAATGTTGGTCAATAGTACCAATGATGCAGCCGTAGCTTTAGGAAAACACATTGCTGGGTCTCAAGAAAATTTTGCTAAATTAATGAATAAAAAAGCAAAAGAAATCGGATTGAAAAATACCCATTTTTGTAATCCGTCTGGATTGGATAAAGATGGACAGGAAGGGCAATGCTATTCCAGCGCTAGAGATGTGGCAAAAATTTCAGTCTATGCTTTAAAAAATGAAAAGTATAAACAACTTTGGGATATTTTTAAAATAAAAGAACGATGGTTTGACTCCGTTGACGGAAAAATAAAACATAAATATGTAACTACCAATGCCGTTTTTGATACAATGAAGAATTGTGTAGGAGCTAAAACTGGATTTACCTATGAAGCAGGGAAAACCTTAATGATGATTGCCAGTCATCCTAAAGATAAAAATATTAAAGTGGTATCCGTAATTTTAAATGATCCTTATAGATTTAATGATGTGCAGAAATTATTTGATTGGATATTTGAAAATTATAGTTGGGGAAAAATTACTATGGATAATTCTAGTGAGCTAGTTGAGAAAAACAAACTTAGCTCAGGAACCAATTTATAAAATTAGAAACTAATTTGTATAATTTTAAATAAATGCACATTGCTCGAGTTGAAACAATTCCAGAAGTATTGGCTGTTGCCAAAATTATAGTTTCCGTAGCCATTTCCTTTTTGACGGCTATGTTGTTTGCGCCAGTCTGGGCGCATATTTTGTATAAATATAAAATTGGCATAAAAATAAAAACTAAATCTGTAAATGGAGAGAAACTGACCTATGCTGGAAAACTGCACGTATACAAAGATGGTACCCCAACAATGGGTGGAGTTTTAATTTGGGGAACAGTTGTAGTTTTAATCATATCAATGCATTGGTTAGCGCCAGAATTATCAGAATTCTTTTGTAATGTCTGGGTGAGTCGATTAGATATTTTATCAAGAAGTCAAACCTATTTACCATTATTTGCTTTAGTAACTACGGCAATATTAGGATTAGTTGATGATTGGATGAGTATTAGAAAGATTGGCAAAAATAAGGGAGGAGGGATGCAAGTTACCTGGAGAATCTTTTGGGTATTAGGCATAACATCTTTAGGCAGCTGGTGGTTTTATGAAAAACTTGGTTGGGATAGTATTCACATTCCAGCTGTCGGAGACATAACAATTGGCTTATGGTATATTCCATTATTTATGTTGGTGGTTATTTCTACTGCTTTTTCTTCTAACGAAACAGATGGATTGGATGGTTTGAATGCCGGTGTATTAGTGCAAGCCTTTACTGCTTTATCTATTATTGCTTTCGCCCAAGGGCGAATGGATTTGGCAGCATTTTGTGGCGTAGTAGCGGGGGCACTTTTTGCTTTTCTTTGGTTTAATTTTTACCCAGCTAGATTTTTTATGGGAGACACGGGTGCGTTTTCTTTGGGGGCTACTTTAGGAGTGGTGGCTTTATTATTAAATTCAGTTTTAGTCCTGCCATTCTTAGTTAGTATTTATATCTTAGAATCTTTATCGGTGATAATTCAATTAACTAGTAAAAAATTCTTTAAGAAAAAAGTTTTTCTCTCAGCTCCAATTCATCATCATTTTGAAGCAATCGGTTGGCCAGAAACAAAAGTTACAGTGAGGTTTTGGATCATTAATGCTATTATAGCTAGTGTGGGGTTGATGATTGGGATTGTTGGAGGAGGATAGGGTCGTGTTGCTCGAATTTTAAATTTTAAATTTTAAATTTTAAATGAATTTTAAATATCCTAATAATTTAAGTAATGGCAAAGTTGCTAAAAAAAAGTCGTTGGGGCAGAATTTTTTGAAAGATGAAAGTATTTTGAATAAAATAATTTCGGCAGGAGAATTATCCAAGAAAGATAATGTTTTAGAAATTGGTCCGGGAGAAGGAGCTTTAACTAAAAGGTTATTGGAAATAGTTGCTAGAGTAGTAGCCATAGAAAAAGACGAACGGATGAAGGATAAAAATAGCATCTTACAACAAATTTGTAGCAAAGAAGATTTGTCCTCAAAAATAAAAATATATTTTGACGATATTTTAAAAGTAGATTTGGTAAATATTCTAAAAGAAAATAATTTTACTGGCGGAAAAAATAAATATAAAGTAATCGCTAATATCCCTTATTATATAACCGGAAAGATAATTCGTTTATTATTTGAGCAAGAACAAAAACCAGAACTTATAATATTGCTAGTGCAAAAAGAAGTAGCCGAGAGAATTTGTGCCGACAATGGTCGACAAAGTATTTTGTCTTTGTCAGTTCAGTATTATGCTCAAGCAGAAATAGTTGATTATGTTCCTAAAGAATCTTTTGACCCAGCCCCAAAAGTTGATTCGGCTATTTTAAAAATAACACCACTTCAGAATAATGGTTCTAGCGTAGACTATTTAGAAGTTAACAAGAATAAAATAAAAAAAGAGAAGGAAGAGTCTGTCTTGTCTAAAAAAGTACTCAATACAGAGAACAGTAGACAAAGTAAGCGGGGTGGTAATATTCAGGAAAAAGAATTTTTTAGGTTAATTAAAATAGGATTTTCTTCTCCGCGAAAAGTCTTAATCAATAATCTAAAAAATGGATTACAATTAGATAAAAAAGACTTAGAAAAAATATTTAATAATTTGAATTTGCCCTTGGATATTCGAGCCGAAAAATTAACCATAAAAAATTGGATTAGCCTTAGTAAAATTATCTTTAAATGATTACTTCACTAAGACTTGAAATAATCTGAAAGTGTGCTATAGTGTACAAGTTGGTTAATTGTCGCTTAACAACATTTAATACACATGGCGGGTGTAGTTCAATGGTAGAACACTGGTTTGTGGCACCAGCTACGAGGGTTCGATTCCCTTCACTCGCCCAATATTCCCTTCACTCGCCCAACTCAAATAATTAAACATAACTATAAAACTAAAAAATCTTTAATAATCTCACTAAGAAAGCCAACTGCTTGGCTTTTTAAAAAGTGTAAATGATAAGAAAATATAAACAAAAAGAAAAAGGCGAGAATCCGTTAGGGATATCTCGCCTTTTTAGAGTCTCCCGCAATATTTTGCGGGAGACTTCATGTTCACCGGTCACTGGAGTATCCAGTGACCATATTCGTCACGACAGGCAGTGCTGTAGGTATCTTCGTGACGGCCGTCGATAACGGCATCAATTTTTGCCCGACGGCAGACCTGGTGTGTGGTCTGGTTGGTATAGGCAGGTTCCGGGGTAACGCTGTACTGTTTACCGGTGTCGGGGTTGACCCAGGAAGAGGGACGGTTGGAGACGCCGCGCTCATAGACGTGATTGAGTTCCTGTAGATCATATTTGTCCATTTCGTTGCCGACAATATAACCGAGCATGGTGCCTATTGCCGTTCCTATGAGGGTCGACTGGGTATCATGACCGATGGCCTGGCCGATAATGGCACCGGCCGCAGCGCCACCGACGGCCCCGACCTGTCCTTTCTTTCCCCGTTGCACCCCCATGCCGGTACAGGATGTCAGGGCGAACAGGGCAACGACAATTACTATGCTTAAATATTTCATGGTAAACCTCCTACGGTTTTTTCGGGGCTGAAAAGGCCCCTTTAAATTTGTGGAGTGGAAGAACCTTTCTTCCATCTCCGAAAGTACAAAAATTATTCTTTAGATATTTGATTAAAATAATCAAATATCTATTTGAAAAATTGTTGTAGTGTTTTTTTGGGGAGGGACTTAAAAATCCCCAAAAATTATCGTTCCTCGAATTTTGACCCCCGGTATTTATCCAGCGTAGCTTTTAGCGGAGTTGGACAGTTTTACATAGGTGGTAAATCTGATATTATATTATAGCATATTATAATAATGTTGTCAATGTTTTCTTAGTTGAATATTTGTGATAGAATAGATGAGTAGAGGAGAGAATTTTTTAAGATTCTCTTCTGATTATCAGAAGTAAATTTATTGTATGGAAGTTAAATTTAGCGAACAGCAAAAAAATATGTTTAAAGAACTGGGAATAAATCTTGTGTATATTTTTGGTTCCCAAATAGACGGAACACAAAATAAATTATCGGATATTGACGTGGGGGTAGTTTTTGGTAATAAAGAAAGAAGTGTAAAAGATAGAAATGATACCTATACAAAATTATACAGTTTATTTGTGAATATTTTTGCAGAATATAGAAAGGTTGATTTAATTTTTTTACAAGATACTACTTTAACATTACAGTTACGAGCAGTTTTGGATGGCGTGATTATATATAAAAATAATGAGGAAAGTGAATTTAATTACAAAGAACAGGTGATGAAGTATCATGCAGATACACAATATTTTCGTAATAGACGACAGCAGGAAATTTTAATGAGAATATAAAGTTATGAATGAAAAAATAGCAATAGACAAGACAGTAATAATTGAGAGGTTAAATATAATTCAAAAGGCGGTTAAGCGATTGGAAAAATTGCAGGATTTTTCTGTTGGGGAATTTGCTTTAGAAGATAATTTTGCCATAGCTGAACATAATTTACGTTATGCCCTTGAGGCGGTTTTCGACATTTGTGGGCATATTTTGTCTAGAATTCCTGGTAGCAGAGCTGATGAATATAAACAAATGGCACGAGAAATGAGTAGACAAGGAATTATTTCAGAAGAGTTTGTTCAAAATAAATTGATAAAAATGGCTGGATATCGTAATCGATTAACGCATATTTATTTTGAAATTACAGGTGCAGAGATAAGAGATATAGTGATAAATAATTTAAAAGATTTTAATGAATTTAATAAATATATAAAAAAATATTTAAGTAATGATAAATAATTTACATAGACTAGTTATTGTACTTGCGATAAGTTGGACATTACTAGTTTTATGAAATGTTATTAAATAAAATACAAATGGTAAAAAAAACAACTAAAAAGAAGGAGGGAAAATATGATGCTGGGTCAATTCAAGTTTTGGAGGGCTTGGACCCGGTAAGAAAAAGACCAGGAATGTACATCGGTGGAACTTCAACCGAAGGACTTCATCATTTAATTTGGGAAGTAGTTTCCAATTCCATTGATGAGGCTATGGCTGGTTACGGAAAATATATTGAAGTAAAACTTTTGGCGGAAGGCAATAGAATTTCTGTATCCGATGAAGGTCGAGGAATTCCTGTAGATAAACATAAACAAACAGGTCTTTCTGCTCTGGAGACAATTTTAACGGTTCTTCACGCTGGGGGAAAATTTGGTGGAGACAAATCCGGTTATAAAGTCTCTGGTGGATTACACGGAGTAGGTATTTCAGTGGTAAATGCCTTGTCTACTTATGTAAAAGCGGAAGTGCGACAAAAAGGCAAAATTTATGTTCAAGAGTATAAAACTGGAGTAGCTAAATCAAAACCAAAAATTGTTGGCAAAACAAAGGAGACAGGAACAACCATTACTTTTGAACCCGATCCAGCAATCTTTCCAAAAATTGAATGGAATTGGAAAAAGATTGTTAAGTATTTAAGAGAACAGGCTTATCTTACTAAAGGAGTACATATTAAAATTATTGACGAAAGGGAGGGAAAACCAGAAATGTATCGACGAGTTGGATTTTGTTTTGACGGTGGAATTAAATCTTTTGTTGGTTTTCTAAATAAAGGAAAGGAAGTTGTTAACAAAACTATTTTTTATGTTGAGAAAGAGCAAGATAATATGTTAGTAGAGTTAGCCATGCAATACCAGACTGGATTATCAGAGTATGTACAATCATTTGCTAATAATATTAGTACGGTTGAAGGTGGAATGCACGAGACAGGATTTAGAGCCGCTTTAACCAGAGCTATTAACACCTATGCTCGTAAAAAAAATATTTTAAAAGAAAAAGATAAAAATTTAACGGCTGATGATGTGCGAGAAGGATTGACAGCTGTTATTTCTGTGAAATTAAGTGAACCACAATTTGAAGGTCAAACTAAAACAAAATTAGGAAACTCTGAGGCAAGGACTATTGTCAATAATGTTACTAACGAGGCCCTAGCAGATTTTTTTGATACTCATCCAGCTGACGCTAAAGCTATTGTAATGAAAGGATTAGTTTCTGCTAAGGCACGATTGGCAGCAAAAGCAGCCAAGGATGCTGTAGTTCGAAAGGGTGCCTTAGATGGGTTAACCCTTCCAGGAAAATTGGCAGACTGTTCTAGTCGAAAGCCAGAACTTTCCGAGCTATATATTGTAGAGGGAGACTCTGCTGGTGGTTCTGCTAAGCAGGGACGAAATCGAAGATTTCAAGCTATTTTACCTTTACGAGGAAAAATTTTAAATGTGGAAAGGGCTAGAATTGATAGAATGTTAGCTTCAGCAGAGGTAAAAAATTTGGTGGTGGCCATGGGAACAGGTATTGGGGATAAGATGGATGTGGAGAAAGCAAGATATCACCGAGTGATAATAATGACTGATGCTGATGTAGATGGTTCTCATATTAGAACCTTACTTTTGACTTTATTCTATCGATATTTTAGAGCACTTATTGAGCGAGGATATATTTATATTGCTCAACCACCTCTTTATCAAATTAAAAAAGGTAAACAAGTAGAGTATGCTTACACCGATGAGGAAAAAGAGAAAATTTTAGCGAAGATAAATAAGGGTAAAAAAATAACCGAAGAGGAAATTAAAGAAGGTAAAGTTTCAGGGGTTGTTTTGCAGAGGTATAAAGGTTTGGGTGAAATGAATCCAGATCAACTTTGGGAAACAACAATGAATCCAGAAACAAGGGTGATGCAACAAGTACGA
>CAZRER010000022.1:0-12085 GCA_964599525.1 uncultured Bdellovibrionales bacterium | reverse complement strand
AAGAAGGAAAGGTTTTTATTTGTAGTAATCAAAATATTACTAAAGATGTTTTTCCCGTTTTAAAAGAATTGTCTAGAAGAAAATATAATTATAAATATTTATCCTCAGAAAAATGTTTGGAAAAGCATTGGTGGAATTTTAAGAAGGAATGCGTTAAAAAAGGTGAGGATAACAATAAAGGCGGACGAATAAATATTGGAAGAGGGCATAGTTTAGTTTTGAGTTGCAATGTTGCCGAAGGGTTTTGTAAGGGGAGGTGATGGGAAGTAGCCACTCTAAACAGGTGATCAGCCTAGATGACTGAAAAGTAGCCACCCTAAACGGGTGATCAGTCTAGATGACTGAAAAGTAAGAATTAACAAGATGGGCGATGCGGGTGAGTTCTGTTTTTACTTGTTCGCTGTCATAATCGGCATTGTGAGCTTTTTGTCCTTCGTAACGAGTGGCAGATTGATCTAGATGTAAATCAAAAACTACTTCTTTTGAAGTTTCAGTGATGTATAAATGAAATCGTGGGTAATGTTGCCCAGTAAGTTTTTTGATATAACTTCCTTTTTGAGATATTTTATCAAAGATATAAAAATATCCAGCTTGACGAAGCATTTGTTCTGGAGTTTTGTTGAAATTATTAGGTAGTCTAAATTTCATAGTTTGTGAATTAAGATTGTTAAAATTAATATGAAGAATATAAATTATAGGCGTGTGATTATCCAGGGACAGGTTTATTAATATTATAACATAGAAACTTTAATTATAGGAGGAGGGGTGTTACATGAATTTTACTTGACAAATATAAAAAGAATGGTATAATGTAGTTAGCAGTCAAGTAGTGAGAGTGCTAATTGGCAAGAAATAATAAAAAAATGTCAATAGACCTTACAATAAAAACTATTTGTGTTCTTGACTAAAATAAATACTAATAATTAATTAATTGTTCAATTGTTTAGTGATTTCAATCTTTTTGGTTGATAATTATTAGCAGGAGAACCACAAAAGTTATGAGGCAGTTAATACCTTTTGATCCTTTTAAAGAATTATCTACTGGTTGGGGAGAAGATGTTTTTAGTGGAAATTTTTCGGGAGCATTTTTGCCAGCTGTGGATATCTATCAAAAAGGAGATGATGTAATAGTAGAGATGGAAATGCCTGGTGTTAAAACTGAGGAAGTGGATGTTTCAGTGGAAAATGATGTTTTAACTATTACAGCTAAAAAAGAAGAAAAAAAAGAAGTTAAAAAAGAAGATTATTACCATAAAGAAATTCGAAAGGGTAGTTTTACTAGAAGTGTAATTTTACCAATGAAAGTTAAAGGAGAAGAGGCTACGGCTGAGGTTGAAAACGGTGTTTTAAAAGTTGTATTGCCAAAAGCCGATGAACTTAAGCCAAAGAAAATTCAGGTAAAAACAAAAAATAAATAGGTTGAACTTGGGCAACATAATGTTGCCCAGACTACCGACAGTCTTTTAGAAATAGTATTTTATCTAGAGATTGTCGGTAGTCAAAATTATAAATAATTTAATAAGTAAAAAATTATGTCAAAAATATTAGGAATAGATTTGGGTACTACTAATTCTGCTATGGCAGTAATTCAAGGTGGTAAACCTGAAATCATAGAAAACAAAGAAGGAAATAGAACAACTCCATCCATGGTGGCAATTAACAAGAATGGTGAAAGATTAGTAGGTCTGTTAGCTAAGCGTCAAGCGGTCACTAATCCAGAAAATACAATTTTTTCTGCCAAAAGATTGATTGGACGTAAATATTCTGACCCAGAAGTTCAAGAAGCTAAGAAAACTTTGCCTTTTAAAATTGTTGAGGGTAAAAATGGGGCGGTGAACGTGGTAATGAGTGGTAAAGAATATCGTCCAGCAGAAATTTCAGCTATGATTTTGCAAAAATTAAAAGCAGATGCCGAAGAAAAGTTGGGTGAAAAAATTGAAAAAGCAGTTATTACAGTACCAGCCTATTTTGATGATTCTCAAAGAAAGGCAACTAAAGATGCAGGAAAAATAGCTGGTTTGGAGGTAGAAAGAATTATCAATGAACCAACGGCGGCTGCACTGGCTTATGGATTTGACAAGAAGAAAGATGAGAAAGTTGTTGTGTATGATTTAGGTGGAGGAACTTTTGATGTTTCTGTTTTGGAAGTTTCTGAGGATACCGTTGAAGTTAAAGCCACCAGTGGTGACACTTATCTAGGTGGAGATGACTTTGACGAAAAGATTATTAAATGGATTATTGATGAATTTAATAAGCAAGAAGGAATTGATTTATCTAAGGACTCCTTAGCCCTACAGAGAATTAAAGAATCGGCCGAAAAGGCAAAAATTGAATTATCAACAGCTCAAGAGACGGAAATTAATCAGCCATTTATTACAACTGGTGAAGATGGTCCGAAGCATTTAGTTTTGAAATTAACTAGAGCTAAAATGGAGGAACTAGTAATGGATTTAGTTGAGAAAACTCTAGAACCAACCAAAAAAGCATTGGAATCAGCTGGATTAAAAATAGGAGATATAAATGAAATTATTATGGTTGGTGGAATGACTAGGATGCCATTGGTTCTAAAGAAAGTGGAAGAATATTTTGGGAAAAAACCTTCTACCAGTGTTAATCCAGATGAAGTGGTTGCCTTAGGAGCTGCTATTCAAGGTGGAGTTTTGCAAGGTGATGTTAAAGATGTTCTTTTGCTTGATGTAACACCGTTGACTTTGGGAATTGAAACTATGGGTGGAGTAATGACGCCATTAATTGAGGCCAATACTACTGTTCCTGCCTCCAAAAGTCAAATTTTTTCTACGGCAGCTGATAATCAACCTTCAGTAGAAATTCACGTTTTGCAGGGTGAGCGGAAGATGGCTGCTGATAATAAAACTTTGGGCAGATTTATGTTAGATAATATTCCTCCAGCTCCAAGAGGAGTGCCACAAATTGAAGTGTCTTTTGATTTAGATGCCAATGGAATTCTTAATGTAAAAGCTAAAGACAAGGCTACTGGTAAGGAGCAAAGTATTAAGATTGAAGCATCCTCTGATTTAACTGAAGAAGAAGTTGAGAAAATGAAAAAAGAGGCAGAAGCCCATGCTGAAGAAGATAAAAAGAAGGCTGAGGCAGTAACAGTTAGAAATACAGCGGACACTTTAGTGTTCACTACGGAAAAAGCCTTAAAAGATGCTGGAGATAAAATCACAGAAGAAGAAAGAAAGCCTGTATTGGAAAAACTGGAAGCCTTAAAGAAGGTTTTGGAAAATGAAAAAGCTGAGGCGGAGGAAATTAAAAAAGCTTCTGAAGAATTATCAACCGCCGCCCAAGCTATCGGTGAAAAACTTTATAAAGCTGCCCAAGAAGCTGAACAATCCAAGGCTGGGGCAGGAAATAAAACTGCCGATAAAAAAGATGATAAGGTAAAAGATGCAGAAGAGGTGAAGGATGACGAGGCTGATAAGAAAAATAAAGACAAAAAAGATGAGGATAAAAAATAAATTGTCATTGTAGAGTTTATTTTAAAAAAGTAAAAGCGCGCCGAAGGCGCGCTTTTAAGTCTATTGACACTAGTTTAAAAATATGTTATGCTTGAAGCTGTTGGGAAATATCAATTAAAAATTAGATTACAATTTATTATGTTTAAAAGAATAGTGGAAGAATTGCTGGCTACTTTGTCAGAAAAATCAGAAAAAATATTAATAGCTAGATTTGGATTGGATGGACAAAAACCAAAAACGTTGGAAGCTATTGGAAAAGAGTTTGGAATAACTAGAGAAAGGGTTCGCCAAATTGAAGTAGCATCTTTTCAAAAATTAAAAAAAAGTGAAAAATCAGAATCTGTTTTGAAAATATTTAAAAAGGCTGTTGCTGTAATAGAAAATCAGGGTTATTTTTTGGGCGTAAAAGGATTTGAGAAGAAATTCTTCCGAGGAAAAGTAACCCTTCTTCAGGAAAATCGGTTAAAAATAATTTTAAATAGTTGTCAAGATTTTTCTTACGTAAAAACTACTAGTAAGATGAATGGTTTTTGGTATTTACAGAAAGAAGAAGTAAACCCAAAAATCATAAATAATTTACATAAATGTCTTTTGGATTATTTTAAAAATATTGGAGAACCGGTGGGTTTAACTAAAATTGTGAGAGATTTTGAAAAAGCAGATTTTTGTAGGGAAGAAGAATATAATTTTTTATTTAACAAAGGATTAACTAAAAACATTATAAAAACAATTTTACAAAATAGTAAATTAATCGAAGCTAATATATTGGATGAATGGGGATTGGCTTCTTGGAAGTTAATTAAAGCTAACGGTCTTAAGGAGAGATCTTATTTGATATTTAAAAAATATCAAAAGCCTTTGCACTTTAGGGAACTTACAGAGCTTATTAATAAACACTTTACTTCTCAAAGAGTGGCTCTTCCGGAGACGGTTTGTAATGTTGTAATTTATTTTGATGATTTTGTTGCCGTAGAAAGTGGTATATATGCTCCAAGTGAATGGAAAATATTTGATGAGGAATTAAAGAACGAAATAGTATTGTTTCTAGAAAATAAAAATAAGAAGGCGGGGAAAAATATTTTTGTAGATAGGGACGAAATAATTAAATATATTCGAGAAAAACGAGGAGATGACATTAAAACATTTGTTATCCAAGCAAACCTTTTTGATAAGAACTTATTTTCTAGACGAGGAAAGGGATATACCCTGAAATAATTTTCCATAAATGACAATAAGTCAATTATGTAGTATAATAAAAATAAATAATCAATAATAGTTTATCAACATTCAATGGGTAAAGAAGCAAAGGGCGGAGTACAATTGAGTAGTGTTTGGAGAGTGGTGACTGGGGTGGCTGCCTTAATTTTGTTGACACTTTTTTTTGTATTTCCTGGTGATGCTAAAATTTTTTTCGCAGCCATAAAAATGATCTTGGTTGATTTTTGGTGGTTAATTTTACCAATTCCCCTGTGGTATATTTATGATATGATGTGGTTTGAGCAGGTTGTTGGTGCTTGGTTGGGAGAAAGAGAATATGTTTATTTAGAAATGTTTCCACCAAAAGATATTGAAAAAAGTCCGAAAATTATGGAGCATGTTTTTGCAGGAGTCAATGATTATTCAACTCCTAATATGTTAGAGGCTAATTGTGGTTGGAGAATTTTGCAACCGAGAATGTCTTGGGAAATTGCTGGTGATGAAGGACAAATTCATTTTTATGTTCGATGCGTTAAACAGGCTAGGGATAATATAGAATCGCAAATTTATTCTCAGTATCCTGATATGGAAATTGTGGAAGTCGACGATTACACCAAGCGGGCACCAAAAAATATTCCCAATGCCAGGTGGGATGTTTGGGGAGCAACTTTGGCATTGATTAAACCAGATCCAATTCCAATTAGGACTTATACTCAGCACCAAGAAGATGTTACGGGGAAAATGGTTGACTCTTTAGCTAATATGATTGAGGTGATGAGTAAACTTCCCAAGGGTCAGCATATTTGGTTTCAGATAATTTTAGAAAGTGAAAAACCGCCTAATTGGCATCCAGCTAGTAAGGCTTATATAGATCAGATTATCAGAGAAGCTATGGGAGACAAGAATGGAAAACATCGATTGCCATTTGCTAAGTTTTGGGATGAACTAAAAGTAATTCCCGGAAATGTTTTAAGTGGATTTGCCGGTGGAGAATTAGCTGCGCCAAGTAGTGGAGAACAGAACTCTTTGGAGTTTGATATTAATAAGTTGCCACCGGGGACGCAGGAGACAATAAAAGCTATAAGTGATAATATATCTAAGCCGGGTTTTAAAACTTTAATTAGGTTTGTTTATTTTGGAACGAGAGATAATTATAATAAGGCTTTGGGTGTGGCGGGTATAATGGGGTCAATGAATACTATTGCTGATATAAATTTAAATGATTTAGCACCTAGCGCAAAAACAAAAACATTCGCTAATTATTATTTTGATCAGGAGCGTTTGCTAAGGAGAAAAAGAAAAATAATTAGTGATTACAAGAGTCGTGATGGAGTAGGAATGTGGAGTATTTTTAATACGGAAGAGTTGGCTACACTTTATCATTTTCCAGATATGGTTATTAAAAATCCAAGCATCACCAGAGTTGAGTCGAGAAAAGAGGACGCCCCAGCAAATTTACCTGTGGGAATTGAGTTCGAGTAAGCTTGCCTAAGGCGAGCAAGGTCTGGCCTTTAGAGTGATGTGCCTGCCTTGTGAAGCCGTCTAGGTGGAATGGGGAATGTGGAGTGAAAGGCTGGACCTTTAGCGAGCGGATTTTCGAATGGTGGTGGTGATTTATAAGAGAAATTTTTACAAATTTATTACACCTACAAATCTACTACAAATCTATTTATCTCCCGTTTAGGGATGACAAATGTTATTATCGGCATACAATTTTAATTAATGGAAGACTACTTATATTTTTAAATTCGTTTAAATAAATATATGTCAATTAATACTTATTTGTAGATATTCAACTGTATAAGTTAATTTATAGTAATAATATTTATAGGCACAAGTTTAATAAAGTTACAATATTATGTCGGAACAAAATGTAAACAAAAAGGAAGAAATTAATTTTTTTGCGCAAACAAACTTTAGGAATAAAGAGCAACCTTTTGGTATAAAAATTGATGACCGACGAAGACATTTTTATACCCTGGGAAAGACTGGTATGGGAAAAACTAGTTTAATTCAAAATATGGCTATTCAAGATATTCAAAATGGCAATGGGTTAGCTGTTGTTGATCCCCATGGTGAATTTGCCGAAGAGTGTTTGAGGGCTATTCCACCAGAGAGGATTAAGGATGTTATCTACTTTAATCCAGCAGATTTAAATTTTCCTGTTTCTTTAAATATCATGGAAAAAGTTGACCCAGAATATCGACATTTAGTTTCTTCTGGATTAATTGGAGTGTTTAAAAAATTATGGGCGGATTCCTGGGGTCCAAGATTGGAGTATATTTTAAGAAATGCAATTTTAGCTCTGTTGTGTCATCCGTCGTCAACATTATTAGGAATAAATCGTCTTCTAGTTGATAAGCAATATCGAGAGGAAGTTTTGTCTTATGTTGATGATCCAGTAGTTAGTGCTTTTTGGCGAGATGAATTTTCAAAATATAATGATAGACTTTTAACGGAGGCAATTTCTCCAATTCAAAATAAAGTTGGACAATTTTTGTCCAGTGGTTTAATAAGAAATATTGTTGGACAGACAGAATCGTCCTTTGATATTAGGGAGGCAATGGACGAGGGAAAGATTTTAATTATGAATCTTTCTAAAGGACACATTGGAGAAGATAGTAGTGCTTTGTTGGGAGCAATGATGATTACTAAAATTCAGTTGGCGGCGATGAGTCGGGTGGATACTCCAGAAAGTGAACGAAGAGATTTTTATTTATATGTTGACGAATTCCAGAATTTTGCTACTGAGTCTTTTGCGGGTATTTTATCTGAAGCTAGAAAATACCGCTTGAATTTGATTTTAGCCCATCAATTTATGGCTCAGCTAGATGAAACCGTACTGAATGCCGTTTTGGGTAATGTGGGAACACTAGTTTCTTTTCGAGTTGGAGCTTTGGATACGGAAATACTAGAGAAAGAATTTGAACCAACATTTTATGCCAATGACTTGGTGAATTTAGATAAGTATAATATTTATCTAAAATTAATGATTGATGGGGTAGCTACGCGGCCATTTTCGGCAAAAACTTTATTACCTATAGATGTTTCTGAGACAGAAAATAACGTAGATAAAGTTATTGAAGCTTCTCGTAAAGCTTATGCGCATAGTAAAGAAGAAGTTGAGCAGGCAATTATGGATTGGAGCGGAATGAAAAATCCAGAGACCGTACAGAATATTAAAGCTTTTGTTCAAGGTGGTATTAATAATAACCAAAAAAATAATAATCAGAAGGTAGGAGAATCAGAAATGCATAATTCAAAAAATAATAAAAATGAAAATAATAATAAAAAAGTAAATAATTATAATAGTGATATCGAAAAGAAATCTTTAGATAATCGACCTCACAACAATAAAAATAATTCGGGGAACGAAGAGGTCAGTTTTGATGATGATTTAGGTATTGGAGGACTGTCTTCGGGAAATATATCTACAAAAAGCGGAGTTAATAAGACTGCAGTAGCAAGAGATAATGTTCTTAAGGATAAAAATGAAAAAAAACAAATTAAAACTAGTGTAAAAAATTCTCAACGAGAAACAACCATTGTCCATTGTTCTGGGTGCAATAAGGAAACTGAAGTTAATTTTACTCCTGATGGAGTGAGACCAGTTTTCTGTAAAGATTGTTTGAAAGAGTATCGTCGGGAGCAAGCGAAGATACAACAGGCGCAAAATAATAAAAAAAACATACAACAAAATAAGAAAATAAATTCTAATAATAAAAAAGAAGGGAGAAGAACTAAAGTGGATAGCCAGGCGGTGCAAAATTTAATAAACGAGGCTATGGGAAATTAATTTTCAATTTACAATTTTTAATTTTTAAACAGTTTTTAATGTTGCAATGATTTAATTTTTAAATAATTAATTAATTGTTTTTTAAGGTGCTAATTTATTGAAAATTGTTTAAAAATTGTAAATTGAAAAATCAAAATTTTAGCTAGGGGATTCAATGTATTTTGTTTGATAGTAAATTGTAAATTTAGATTATTATGAATAGAATTGTTGTTGGTTTAAGTGGGGGGGTTGATTCAGCGGTGACGGTGTATTTGTTAAAAAAGTCAGGCTATGAAGTAGTAGGCGTTTTTTTGGAGATGTTAAATGGAGAGAAAGAATTTAAGAGGACGGAAAAGTTGGCCAAACAGTTAGGAATTAAACTGATTAAAAAAGATATACAAAAAATATTTAAAAAGGAAATTATCGATAAATTTGTAAATAATTATAAAAATGGATTGACACCAAATCCTTGTATTGTTTGTAATCCGCAAATAAAATTTAAATATTTGTTTGAAGTTGCTGATGAATTAAGAGTGGAAAAAGTTGCTACAGGACATTATGCTAGAGTGAGGCTGGGCAAAATCTTTGAAGTTCCCAGTCATTCGACGGGGCAAGCTGTTTTTCATGATGAAGGAAACCATGATTCGGAGCAAATATTTTTACAAAAAGCCAAGGATAAAACTAAAGACCAGTCCTATTTTCTTTACAAATTAACACAACAAGAATTACAACGAGTTGAGTTTCCCTTAGGGGAATTATCTAAAAAAGAAGTTAAGAAAATAGCTGAGAAAGTTGGACTAGACGTTCCTAAATCGGAGTCACAAGATGTTTGTTTTTTGAAGGACTTTAAAAATTTAGAAGAATTTTTATCGAAGTCTTTAAATAAAAAAGAAATAGTAGCTGGTGAAATTGTTAATAATCAAGGGGAGACTATTGGAGCACATAAAGGTTTGTTGATGTATACAATTGGTCAAAGGAAAGGATTGAACATTGGAGGGGGTGGTCCATTTTATGTTGTCGGAAAAGATTTTGTTAAAAATCAATTAATAGTGAGTAATGACAAGCAAGACAACAAATTGTTTACAAAAGAAATTTTGATTGATAAAGTAAATTGGATAAATAAGACTCCGAAAGAAGATAAAAATTACAAAATAAAAATTCGTTATCAAATGAAATCTGTCGAAGCGACTTTGGGGAAATATAAAAATTCTTTTGATGATAAAAAAGTTGATTCAGAAAAGTGGAAAATAAAATGTACTGAAAATATTTGGGCTGTGGCGCCGGGACAATCGTTGGTAGTTTATGATGGCGATAGAGTTGTTGGTGGAGGAATAATTAATTAAGAGTTAATAATTAAGAATTAATAATAAGAATTAAGAATTAAATAGAGTTAATATTTTGAAATTGAGTTATGGATTGTCAATTATTCATTTTTAATTTTTAATTTTTAATTAAATAAAGTGGATTTACAAACAAAAACACCAAGAGAATTGAATAATTTATTGTCTGACTTAAGGGTTAGGATAGTCAATATTGAATCAGATTTAAGAAGACTGGAAAGGCGTCGGTCTGAACATGAAATGAAGGTTAGAAGATTGAAGAAAGAAATCCAAAGGAAAAAAATTGAATTGGATAATTTAAATTTATCTACTAAAAAATTTGATAAAGATGAGTTTGAATTAAATAATAATAGAAGGCTTCTAAAAAAACAGATGCAAGAATTAATGGCTCAGATAAGAAACGCGAAAGAATAGAAAATAAAATGTGCAAAGTCTATGAAGTTTGTGAAAGTGTTATGTCTAAATATTTAAATATTAAATGCCTAAGTAAGCTTAATCAAAAATAATTTAAAAATTAAATAATAATAAATGAGTAAATATCAGCCAGAAACAAAAAAATGTCAAAATTGTCAAAAAAAATTTACGGTGGAGCCGGAAGATTTTGAGTTTTATGAAAAAATGTCTGATAAAAATTCAGAAATTAAAGTCCCCGCCCCAACTTGGTGCCCGGAGTGTCGAACACAACGGAGGATGGGGTTTTATAATGTACAGACTCTATATACAAGGAAGTGTGATAAATGTCAAAAAAATATTATGGCGATTTATCTGGAGAATACAGATTTCCCAGTATATTGTTCAAAGTGTTGGTGGTCTGATGATTGGGAAGCAACAAATTATGCCCAGGAGTATGATTTTCAAAAAACATTTTATGAGCAATTTTTAAATTTACAAAAGAAAGTTCCCAGAGTGGCTTTAGAAGTAGATTACTCGCGAAATATAAATAGTCCCTATGCTAATGATTGTGGTCCATTAAAAGATTGCTACTTAGTTTTTTTGGCTTCCGACTGCGAGAATGTTATGTATTCTTCTGAAATAGATAATAGTAAGGATACTTTGGATTGTAGCAATGTTTCCGAATGTGAAAATTGCTATAATTTATTTAATTGTGATCATTGTTATAATACTTTTAATTCAGTTAAATGTGGTAGTTGTGTGGATGTAAATTATTCTAGAAATTTAAGAAATTGCTCTAATTGTTTTGGGTGCGTGAATTTAAAAAATGCACAATATTATATTTTTAACAAAAAATATTCTCGAGAAGATTATTTTGATATGCTAGAAAAGTTTAATTTGAATTCCTATGATAGTTCTAATGTAATTAGTAAAAAATGTTATGAATTTTCTTTGCAGAAGCCATTTAAACATATGAATGGTGTGAAAAATGAAAATGTTTCCGGAGAAAGTATTTTTTTTAGTAAAAATGTTAAAGATTCTTTTTTGGTTATCGAGGGTGAAAATATTAAAAATTCTCAAATGCTAGGACTGGGACCAACTAAAGATTGTCAGGATTATACTTCTTGGGGGGAGAATGCCGAGATGATTTATGAGTCTGTTCATAGTGGTGGTGGAATAAATAATATTAAATTTACAAATGGGGCTTGGCAAAGTTTTGGTATAGAGTATGGTGATAATATTTTTTTCTCCAATAATTTATTTGGTTGTATTTTTATGAATAAAAAACAATATTGCATCCTCAACAAACAATATTCCAAAGAAGAGTACTTTAAAATGGTCGAAAAAATAAAAAAACAAATGAATGAAATGCCTTATACTGATCAGCAAGGTGGAGAATATAAATACGGAGAATTTTTTCCCCCAGAACTAAGTCCTTTTGCTTATAATGAAACCATTGCTCAAGAATATTTTCCTCTTACCAAAGAAGAAGCAAAAAAACAAGGTTATCGTTGGAGAGATAGAGAAAAAAGAAATTATGAAATAACTTTAAAAAATAAAGATATTCCTGACGACATTAAAGATGTAGATAATTCTATCTTAAAAGAAGTTATAGAATGTGCTACTCTTAAAAATGAAAGAGAATCAACAAACTGTACCGAAGCTTTTAAAATAGTTCCTCAAGAATTAGAATTTTACCAAAAAATGAATCTTCCTTTACCAAGGTATTGTCCAAATTGTCGTCATCACCAAAGACTAAAACACCGTAACCCTCTAAAACTTTATAAAAGAACTTGTATGAAAGAAGGATGTTCCAATGAATTTGAAACCACCTACGCTCCCGATCGTCCAGAGATTGTTTATTGTGAGAAGTGTTATCAGGAGGAGGTGGTGTAGGA
>CAZRER010000021.1:9995-12536 GCA_964599525.1 uncultured Bdellovibrionales bacterium | reverse complement strand
GTGGCTTGTAGGCGTTAAGGCCAGACCTTTAGCGAGCGAATTAAAAAATATAAAATACTAGAGATAAATCAATTACAAATTTACAAATATTTAAAATCGATCAATTTAAATTTATGTCATTCATTTCAAATTTATTTAGCAAACAAAATCTCCTATCTATTTTAGCGATTGCTCTACTCGTTCTTACTATTGGTATTCTCTTTTGGTACGGAGAGAAAACTGTTAAAAATGCAGAAAATGTTAACACCACTATTCTTGCTTGGGAGAATCTATCAACCAGTCACCCTCTGTGTCCAACTTCACCAAAAGTTACGTCGAATAAATATCGAAGTCAAAATTCGAAGAATGAAAATTTGGGGGGGTTTTTATGTGAAAATTCAAATTTAAATCTTATCATCCAAAACACCACTTCTAAAAAAATTGCCTACAAAATTGAGTGGCTAGTGAATGATGAAGTTATTGACTCTAAAATAATTACACTTGGTAATACAAAAGAGATTATTACTCCAACAAAAGAAGTTTTAAATAAATTAGTTTCTGTCATCAATAAAACTTTTCTTACCAATGATCAAAATAAATTGACCTCTACTATCAATATAAATCCTATTACTAAACCAAATTCTACTGCTAAACCAACTTCTATTGCCGACAATAATATTGAAAACTCACACGAAATTCTCTACCAAACAAAAATCACCTGGGGCAAACACCATCAAGAAACTTTGGGAAAATGGTTGAGACTATAAATAATTAATCTTATTTTAATAAAAAAAGATATTCAATTAGTTGTGACCAATTGAATATCCATGAATAAAAGTAGAGATTACTGATGGTTTTAATAATTATCTCTAACTAAAATTTTTTCTTGGTTCCATCACCTTCTTCCCTCCTGTTTTTGTTTTTCCTCATCAATTTTTTTCCTCCAAATTGATGAGAAGTCTTTGTAAGATTGTCTAACAGCAAGCAAAAAACCTTTAAGCAATGTGAGTGGATATTTTAGCAATATCCTTAGGTCTCCAAAAGTTTTTTGAACAGCCAATATAAATACTGCGACAACAACACCAACAATAACCGGTATTATTGCCCACAGAACATACCACAATGTCCAAGCCATTACTCCTAACATGACATCATACAAAAATAATATCCACCCCTGTTCCATAACGCACCTCTCTTGTAAATTTAAGTTGGAAGCTTTATAATTAATATCATAGAGGTTTTTTAATTGAAAGAACTAATCAACTTTAAATTATATCTTATTTTAACAATTATGTCAAATAAAAATAATATCTTGAAACAATCTAATGAAGTTGCTTTAGAAGGTAACTTGATTAACAAGGAGATTAAAAAACAATTAGACACGACTATTGTTAGTGAAACTAGAATTAAAAATAAAACCAAAATACTTTTTGTAACTCGTCCTATTGCTCCACCTTGGGATGAGGCTAGTAAAAATATGGCTTACCAATTGGCGGTTAATGTTGCCAAAATTAATCCGTTGCTAGAAATTCATTTAATGACCAAAGGAAATTTAAAAAATACTATCCCAGACTTACCAGAAAATATTGTTCAGCACCAAATCTATACTCAAGGAGAAAATGATTTTTCTTTTTCTCAAAAAATTCGTTCTCTGTTTTTTCAATGGCGAATGAAAAATCAATTCGATATCGTTCACTATTTTTTTACTCCCTCAAAATTAAATGGGTTAATTATTAAAAAATTTCTCTATCCTAAGAAAAGTAAAACTATTCAAACAATTGCTACTCTTCGGGAGGATTTAATGGATGATGAAGAAATGAAAAAAAGTATTTTTGGAGATATTTTAGTGGCTTATTCTAAACACACTAAGAAAAAATTAAAACGCTTAGGATTTACCCATACCCATCATATTTACCCAGGAATTGATTTAGACGATTATAGGCCAAGAGAAAAAAATGTTGAATTATTAAAAGATTGCAATTTAACAAGCGCTGATTTTATTATTTCTTTTGCGGGAGAATATGTACGATTAGGTGGTATTGAGGAAGTGCTAAAAAGTTTTATTGCCGTATCTAAAAAGATACCCTCAGCGAAATTATTTTTAACTCTTCGAGTAAAAAATGAAAAAGATGCCGAAAAGAAAAAAGAGGTTATTGTTAGATTTGAAAAATTAGGGATGTTAGATAGAATTGTTTTTGGAGATGAAGTTGATTTTAAAAAATATAAAATGAGTGATGTGTATAATTTGCATGATTTAGAAATTTACCCTATTTACAATATGAATGGAAAATTTGATGTTCCTTTGGTTATTCCAGAGGCGATGGCCTGTAAGAAAGCAGTTATTCTTTCTGATTTGCCACTTCTAAGGGAATTTGCCAACCATAACAATGCTGTTATTATTAAGAGTAAAAATACCGAGGAGTTGACTGAAGCAATTTTGGATTTATATAATAATTCAGAAAAACAAGCAGAGATTGCTACAAATGGAATGCGTTTTGTCCGCCGAAAATTTAACATAGAATTCATTGCCGAGGAATATAATGATTTGTATAATTCTTTGTA
>CAZRER010000021.1:2325-9895 GCA_964599525.1 uncultured Bdellovibrionales bacterium | reverse complement strand
TATAAAATAAAAAAAACCTGTCGGCCGGTGAGGCGGATAAATGAACATAAGCAAAGAATTGAGCCAACGGGGGAACAAAAAGTGCCGATTGATTTTCATATTTCAGAAGAATTAATGCCTGACGAGAAAACCATTGAAAAACTAATTAAAGTGGCTTCCAATGAACACGTTTTTCACCACACTAATGCTTTGAGTGATATTCATCGTAAACCGGGAAGAAAAAATCCCTCAGGAACGGTGGTAGCTACTAAAAAATTCTTTTTACCACAACTTTTAGATACCGCTCCAAATTGTGGGATGCGCTTAATGACAACACCTTTTAATGAGGATGATCTGCCGAAAGAAAAAATTGATGAATTATTTAAAGAACTGGTGGAAGTCATACCAACTAAAACTTATGTTGGTTCGCCAGTTTCTCATCGAGCAGTTTTAGATATTTGTAAATATGGAAATAAAGCTCTAACCAAATATTTAAAAATGGATGACGAAATGAACGAAAACTTTTTGATGGGTGGAAATATGTTTGAAGATGAAAAAATTACAGACAAAGATTTATTCACCGCCCTACCCCGAATGTTTTTCCGCTTTGCTCAAATTAGATTGGGAGTTTTAGGGGCGGCGGGAAATCATTTTTTGGATTTAATGAAAGTTGGTGACATTATGGATGAAGATATCGCTAAAAAAATGAATTTACATAAAGGGCAATACATTTTTCTGCTCCACACCGGTTCAGGATTATTTGGACAATATGCTAGCTATTTTTATACTCCAAAGCAAAAAGAGCATTTAAGCCAGAAAGCTATTTTTGAGACATCTCGTTTTACGTTTTTAAATAGCAAAACAAAATGGCACCAACAGTTAAAAAAGGATTTGCCAGAATGGTCAAAGAAAAATGAATTTTATCCAATTGACAGCGAGTCTGAACTTGGAAAAAATTATTATCTTGCTCATCGAGCGGCTGGAAACCATGGCTTTGCCAACAGAACGATGCTCCAATATCATATGGAAAGAAAAATTGAAAAAGTTTTAAAGAAAAAGAACGCTTTGAATGTTCTCTATGATATGTCTCATGTTTATATGACCAAGGAAAATCATTTTGGTGAAGATGTAATTGTTAGCCGAAGTAATACCACGAGAGCTTTTGGTCCAGAGCGAATGAAAGGAACAAAGTTTGCTGAAATGGGGGAACCTTTATTTATGCCCTCTTCCATGAGTACCGATGCCTATATTGGGGTTGGTACTGATGAAAATCAAGAAACATTTTTTTCCGCTGCCCATGGTACTGGTAAGGGAGTAAAGAAAACTTCTAAGGTGCCAACCAACAAGGAAGAATTGATGGCCAAGATGAAAGATCGGGGAGTAAAATTGTACAATGCTAAGTCAAGTAAAATTATTGAACAAGATGCTAGCCATTACAAAGACCCTACAGTGGCTGTGGAAGGAATGATTGCCAATAAAATTATGAAACCAGTGGCGAAGATGAAACCAGTGGCGGTGTTGATGTATTAACCCTACAAAACTACAAAATAACTACAAATCTACAAATACTATGTCTGAAGAAAAAGTTATTTATAAGGAATTAAGTTATAAAATAGTAGGTATTTTATTTGAAGTGTTTAATGAATTAGGTTATGGTTACAAAGAAAAGTATTATCAAAAAGCAATTGCCCTTTTATTGAAAGAAAATAATATACTATTTCAAGAACAGCTACTTTATAGAATAAAATTTCGAGGGAAAAATTTAGGTAATCAGTTTTTAGATTTTTTAATCGAGGGTAAGATAATCCTTGAGATTAAAAGAGGCAATTATTATTCTAAACACAACATTCAACAAGTTAAACAATATTTAAAAGTTACCAATAAAAAACTAGCTATTTTAGCTAACTTCACAGATAAAGGGGTTAAAACAATGCGAGTACTGAATATACAAAATTAACAATTTCTATATTTGTAGATTTGTAGTTATTTTGTAGTTTCGTAGGGACCGCAAATATTAACTTAATTAAATTTTAAAAATATGCTAGCAATCTATAACACACTTACCAATCAAAAGGAAAAGTTTAAATCTTTGTATAAGGGCAAGGTCAATTTTTATTCTTGCGGGCCAACAGTTTATGATTATGCGCATATTGGAAATTTACGAACTTATATTTTTGCTGACACTTTAAAGAGAGTGTTAGAGTTTGACGGTTATGAAGTAAAACATATTATGAACATAACCGATGTTGGACATTTAACCGATGATGATATTGATCAGGGAGATAGTGGCGACGATAAAATACTTAAAGCCTTAAAGAAAAAACAAGCAGAAAATAGTGAACAAAAAATTACACCCACGGACATTGCTGAATTTTACACTAAAGCTTTTCAGGAAGATATTGAAAAATTAAATATTGAAAAAGCTAATTTTTACCCTAAGGCTACTGCGCACATTCCACAGATGATTAAGGTTATTGAGGGTTTAATTAAAAAAGGATATGCCTATGAAAAAAATGGCAATGTTTTTTATGATGTGGATAAATTTACAGATTATGGGAGATTATCTAATAAAAAATTAGATGAATTAAAACACGGTGCGCGTTTAGAAAATCATCCCGATAAAAAACATTCTTATGATTTTGCACTTTGGTTGAAAGCACCTAAAAACCATATTTTAAAATGGTCTAGTCCTTGGGGAGAAGGTTATCCTGGTTGGCATATTGAATGTACAGCCATGAGTATGGAATATTTGGGAGAAACTTTGGATTTACATACTGGCGGTGAGGATAATATTTTTCCTCATCACGAAAATGAAATTGCTCAATCGGAGGCCTATACTGGCAAACCATTTTCCCGTTATTGGGCACACCCTCGTCATCTCTTAATTGACGGCAAAAAAATGTCTAAATCAAAAGGTAATTTTTATACTTTACAAAATATCATAGATAAAGGATATTCCCCAATGGCTTTCAGGTTGTTAGTTTTGAGTGCTCATTATCGTTCCAATTTAAATTTCACCTGGAAAGCTATGGATCAAGCTACAAAAAACTTAGAAACTATTAATAATTTTATTAATAAAATTATTACTTTAGAAAAAGAAACTGTAATTGATAATAAGGAGATAAAAAATGACAAAGATAGTGCCAATATGAATATAGCTATTGGCGACATCACACCTAATCATTGTTTAGAAAAATTTTCTTTAGCGGTAAATGACGATTTGAATACACCTCTAGCCTTAAGTATTGTTTATCGGTTTATTACAGTAGTGAATAAGGTTAATAAATTAGACCAGGACCAAATTAAATTTATTTTAGCCTTTTGGAAAAAAGTAAATAAAATATTAGGCCTAAAACTAGATTTGCCAAAAAATAAAAAAGCAGAAGTTATTCCCGAAGAGATATCTAAACTGGCAAATAACAGGGAAATCGCTCGCCAAGAAAAAAACTTCGATCTAGCAGATAAAATTAGAGATGAAATTATTGCCAAAGGGTATATTCTCGAAGACACTCCTACGGGAATAAAAATTATCAAGCAGTAAAACTGAATAAATAAGATTTTTAAGTGACTTAAGAGTCTTATTTATTTTTCCAAAAATCGATATTACGACATTTCCTTTCTCCCTTCTAAGGCCGAGGAAATTGTTATTTCATCGGCATATTCAATATCTCCGCCAGTAGGCATGCCTCTGCCTAGCCTAGTTATTTTCACATTTAAATCTTTTAGGATTCGTACTAAGTATAAGGCTGTGGTGTCTCCATCAGTTGTAGGATTAGTGGCGATAATAACCTCTTTTATATTTTCATCTTTTATTCTGGAAACAAGATGATCAAAGTTTAATTTTTTAATTTCCTCCTCACTCATCACACTTAAACTACCCCCCAAAACATAATACAGTCCGTTGTAAGCCTTTGTTTTCTCAATTGATATTACATCTAGTGGATCCTCAGCTACACAAATCGTTTGTCGGTCTCGTTGGTTGCTGGCACAAATTACGCACTGACCCCCCTGCTCGGCAATGTGATGACATTCCCGACAAAAGTTTAAATTATTTACCAAGTCTTTTAAGTTGTTAGAAAAATCCTCCACTTGTGATTTATCCTGTTTAAATAAATGTAAAACCAACCTCTCGGCCATTTTTGGTCCGACAGAAGGAAGACTAGTAAAATCATCTATTAATTTTTGAAAAGTTTTTGGAAACACTTTATTGTAAGTATTACTATTATTTATCATTTATTTTTGCCTCCTACGAAAATACAAATCCGCTACAAATCTACAAATTATTAGCCTTCAACAATGCGCTAGCTTACGAAAATATTTTTATAATTTAAAAATATTTCTGCTTTAATAATTTAAGACAATCTATTTAAATTTGTTTCTTATGTCTTAATTTTACACTTCATAATCTTCCGGTGCTTGATGGTGAGTGTCTAGGGATTTAAAAGAAGCGTATTCTTCATCAAAGTATAAATTAACTCTGCCTACGGGGCCATTTCTGTGTTTGGCCACATGAACCTCTACGATGTTTGTATTTTCAGTGTCTGGATTTTCGCGATCCTCTCGATATAAAAACATTACTACATCGGCATCTTGTTCAATGGAGCCAGACTCTCTAAGGTCGGATAATTTAGGGATTTGTGGACTACGACTTTCCACAGCACGAGATAGCTGGGATAAGGCTATAATTGGCACATTCAGTTCTTTGGCTAAATTTTTTAGCCCACGAGATATTTCAGAAATTTCATTAACGCGACTATCACCATTGTTATTTCCCCGACCTTCCATTAATTGTAAATAATCAATAATTAATAAACCTAGCCCGTGTTCTGCTTGGAAACGTCGAGCAATGGCTCTCATCTCCATAATATTAGCCGTGGCTGAATCATCAATATAAATTGGTGCTTCCGACAGAGCTCCCATGGAGTCGCCAATTTTTTGAAAATCATCATCTTCTTCATTTAGATTTCCAGTTCTCAGTCCCCAAAGATTAACTCTAGCTTCAGCAGCTAACATTCTATCAACTAATTGATCAGATGACATTTCTAAAGAAAAAATCATTACAGATTCTTTCGTCTTTAAGGCAGCTTTTCTGGCAATATCTAAAGCAAAAGAAGTTTTACCAATAGATGGTCTAGCGGCCAAAATGATCAAATCAGATTTTTGAAAGCCAGATAATATCTTATCTAAATCAGGGAATCCAGATTCAATTCCTCTAAATTTATCTTTATTTTGATGAATTTCTTCAATTCTTTCAAAAGCGGCTTCCAACATATCACTCATAGAGGAAAAACCTTGTTTGACCGTCCCCTGTGATACAGCAAATAATTTTTTTTCTGCATGATCCATTATTTCATCAACGGGCATTTCTTCATTATACCCCATTTGAACTAAGTCAGAGGCTGTTTGAATCAACCTTCTCAAGTCCGCTTTATTCTTTACTATTTTGGCATAAGAGTCAATATTAGAGGCCGTTGGCACACCATTTATCAGAGAAACTAATCTCCCTCGCCCACCAATCCTTTTTAAAATTTTTTGTTCTTTTAATTTTGCAGAAATATTAACTATATCCATAGGAGATTGCTCACTGTACAATTCTATGGCAGCTCCATAAATTGCCCCATTATTTTCATCGTAAAAATCTTCTGGATGTAAAATGTCTGCGACCTTTACAATAGCATCTTTATCCAACATCAATGAGCCCAAAACTGATTCTTCTGCTTCAATATTGTGTGGGGGGATTTTTAAAGGTTCGTTTTGATATAAAGAAGTCTTAGCACTTGAAGTTGGTGTTGAAAAATGATTTTCCGACATTTCTATGGGAACATTTTCTACTGTCATTTCAGGAACGTTATCTTGAATTTCACCCCCTTTATCCTCCTGTCTTTTTTCAACTTTACTATTATTTTCTTTTCCCTTTTTCCCTGTCCTATTTTTTTTACTAGTCTTTACCGTCATAATTTTTTATTTTTTTATTCTGCAATTGTCAATATATACACATATATTATACCTTATTTTTTTTACTCTAACAATCCAAACTTATCTACAAGTTATCCTCAATTTAAAATTAAAATCCATGACACTAAACTCACGACCATGAGTTTAGTGTCATGGATAAATAATATACAATCCCTAAATATTTTTCATTGATTGATTAATTTTTCGTGATTGTTGATGACAAATAGCCACTGCTAGAGCATCGGCAGCATCGTCTGGTTTAGGAGTTTCTTTTAATTTTAAAACTTGTTGAACCATAAGTTGCATTTGTTTTTTATCAGCTCTCCCATAGCCAGTTAAAGCTTGTTTAATTTGTAGAGGAGTATATTCATCTACTGAAATTTTATTTTGAGTAGTAACATACATTAACACTCCTCGAGATTGTGCTACCTTAATAGCTGTTTTTAGGTTTTTAAAAAAGAATAACTCTTCAATGGCCATTTCATCTGGCTGATATTCTTTGATAATTGCCTCTAGGTCATTAGCTGTTTCTTTTAATCTTTGTACATCTGTTTTTTCCTTATTAGTCTCGATAGAACCATAGGCAATCATCTTAACCTCCTTTTCACCATCCTTGATAACCCCCCAACCAGTAATGGCGGTACCAGGATCAATTCCTAAAATTATTGTTTCATTCTTTTTCATTCTTCTAAAAATCTACAAATCAACTACAAATTTATCAATAAATATATGAATTATTTATTTTATACACAAAAATATATCATCAGTAGCTGTTTAAAGATTTTATTATTAAACATCTTTATTTATCTTTCATTTACTTTTTGTCTACAGGTACTCGTTGCAAGGTATATCCTATGAATTTGTAAACTGTGAACTGATAACTGTAAACCAATGACTATTTCAAAGTGGTCCAAATATCAACAACGTCATCATTCTCTTCGAGAAGTCCTAGTAGATTTTCTAGGTCGCCGAGCTCTTCATCAGAAATTTCAACCTTCTCCTTGGCATCAAAAATTAATTTTGCTTCGGCAATTTTTAGCTCCTCGTCGAAATTATCCCTTAAAATTTCTTCTATTTTCTTTTGAGCATTATTCAATTCGGTAGCCTTAGTATAAATCATTAAAACATCATCGTCCAATTCATAATCTTCGGCACCACTATCAATAATTTCCATTTCTAGTTTTTCTAGTTTATTTTCGTCCATATCCTCTACAATTATACGCCCCCTCTGCTCAAATTGCCAACTGACTCCTCCGCCTTCAACAAATTTTCCTTTATTTTTTTTCAAAATTGTTTTGATATCACTGAGTGTCCTATTTTTATTATCAGTTACACACTGAATAAGCATAGAAATTTGACCAGGACCGTAACCTTCATAGGTTATTTCACTTAAAACAACGCCATCCTTAGCCTCGCCAGTTCCTCGCTTAATAGCTCTCTCAATATTATCTTTAGGCATATTAACTGCACGTGCTCCATCAATTGCCATTCGTAAAGTAAAATTCATTTCTGGATCGCCTCCTCCTCGAGCGGCTACTTCAATTAATTTAGCATGCTTAGTAAAAACATTAGCTCGCTTAGCATCATTAATTGCTTTTTTGTGTTTAATTGTTGACCATTTTGAATGTCCTGACAT
>CAZRER010000021.1:0-2225 GCA_964599525.1 uncultured Bdellovibrionales bacterium | reverse complement strand
ATTTTAAATTTGTAAATTTGTAAATTCATTTCATAATCCGCTCGCTAAAGGTCTGGCCTTTTACTCCACATTCCCCACTTCGCCTAAACGGCTCCGCGGGGCAAGCGTGTCGTTCTGAAGGCCAGACCTTGCTCGCTTCTCTCCTCTCTCTTCATCAAAATACCATTTATATATCTCTTTCGTCAAGGGTACAGCCCAGGTGTGTCCTTCTCCTCCACCTTCAACTAAAACTGCCATGGCTAGTTCTGGATTTTCATAAGGCCCATAGGATACATACCAAGAATGAGTTTTATCTTCCCCGCCGAATTGAGCTGTTCCTGTTTTCCCAGCTGTATGAACTTTTAAATCATTTAAACGACGACCGGAGCCAGCAATAACCGTTTGTCGCATTCCCTCCTGTACAATTTTTATATTTTCTGGGCTAATAAAATTCTCATTTAAAATATCTGGCTTGATTTTGACTCTTTCCTTTGTTTTGGGATTTATTAATTCATTAGCAATTCTTGGTCGATAAACTTTACCTCCATTGGCAATGGCTGCTGTCACGTTGGCAATTTGTAATGGAGTAACAGTTACATAACCTTGTCCAATGGAAGCATGATAAGTATCTCCAATATACCATTTTTCACCAAAAGTTTTAAACTTCCAAGTATTACCAGGAATAGTTCCTTTTTTCTCTCCTGGTAAATCAACCCCTAAATAATCCCCTAGACCAAAAAAACTAGCATATTTATTCAATCTATTAATCTGTAAGCCCTTAATATTGTCCCATCCTCCGCCCACGGCGTAGAAAAAGACGTCACAACTCTGAGCAATAGCCTTTTTTATATCGGTAATTCCATGTGCTTTCCAATCCGGAAATACCCATTTACCAACATTAATTTGTCCATGACAATTAACTGTTGTGTGCTCATTTATTACCTTCTCTTGTAAGGCGGCAGCAGCTACCATAGGTTTGTAAGTTGATCCAGGAGGATATAACCCCGCAACGGCTCTATTTAGCAAGGGATTATTGGGATTAGCAATTATTTTCTGATATTCTTCATTGCTAATCCCACCACTAAATAAATTATTATCAAAACTAGGATAATTAACCAAAGCCCTTATTGCCCCGTCTCGAGGATCAATAGCTACTACTACGACTCCCGTAGCATCATTATCTTTTTCCATAGTTTTTTGTGCTTCAGAAAATATTTTCTCTTGCAATTTGATGTCTATATTTAATTTCAAATTATAGCCCGGCTCCGGAGCAATCATTCCCAAATCTCTAACTGTTTTACCTCGAGAGTTAACTTCGTAACGATGTTCTCCGTGTTTTCCATGTAAATATTTTTCGTACATTTCTTCTACTCCACCCTTACCTATATAATCAATCATCAAATAATTTGGATATTTTTCTAGATCTTCTTTCGTGACTTTTCCATCGTAACCCAGGGTGTGAGCAATAATTTCTTTTTTTGGATATTCTCTTTTAGCTGTTTTAGAAATAATAATACCGGGAAATTCATCACTCTTTTCAGCCAACTTTAAAGCCGTGTTAGTTTCTAATTTTTCAATCAATAAATATGTTCGCTGACTAGATACTGGTTGACTATATATTTTTTTAATAAGCTCATCTTTATTTTCCTTGGTTATTAAGCTTATTTTCTTAATCATTTTTTCTAATTCTTTATTGTCTCTTGGTAAATAGGCCGGGGTGAAATTTAATTCAAAGCTAGGAATGTTTCTAGCCAAAATCTCTCCATTAACATCCTTAATAACTCCTCGAGGGGCCTTAATGACTATTTTACGAATCCTATTATTATTCGCTAAGACTCTATAATGTTCTCCTTGAATAATTTGTAAATAAAATATTCTAAAAAATAGAACACTAAGCAAGAGTACAATCAAAAAATTTAAGGCCTTATATTGCCATTTTGGTGTATCCTCTTCTAATCTCTCGCTTGTTTTTTGTGCAAATGCTAACTCATCTAAAGGATTCTCTATTTCAATACCTTTATATCTTTTACGCATAATTTATGAAATACTTTGTAAATTAAATTAAAAACTAATAGGCCTATGAATAGCTTAATAGTAAGATTAAAAAATCCTGGCATATAAAAAATAATACTTTCGTTTTCGAATAATTTATTTTTTAAATATTCCCCAGAAAATAATAAAAAATTAAAAATAATAAAACTTATAATAAAAATAATATTACTTTTTAAAGAAGAAAATTCTTTATT
>CAZRER010000020.1:6741-12628 GCA_964599525.1 uncultured Bdellovibrionales bacterium | reverse complement strand
GCCGGCGATTAAGCCGGCAAACCCAAAGCCACCGGCAGGGCCGGTGGTCGATTACACTCTCTGCATATATTCCCTACGTACAATTCGTACAATCCGTTACTCCTAAAAAATTTGACAAAAAAGACGTTTCGGTGTATAATTCTTTTATTGATATAATTTTATTAATAAAAGAACTGTAAAACAATGAACTTTATTAAATTTAAAGAAATCGTAAAAGAATTACCATACTTTGAAACAAAAGAGTTGAGGGTTATTTTGGGTGATAAATTCACTGACACAATGTTGATCAATTTAAAAAATTGGGTAAATAAAGGATATTTAATTATGTTTAGAAAGGGATTGTATGCTATCGCTGATACTTTGGAGGAAGTTGATGCAATGATTCTTGCCACTAAAATTTATTCACCATCATATATCAGTATGGAAACAGCCCTGAGTTTTTATGGAATTATTCCAGAAGCAGTTTTTACGATGACTTCTATTACCACCAGAAAAACAAAAAACTTCAAAACGCCAGTTGGTAATTTCAGTTATCAAAAAATTAAAAAGGAGTCCTTTGGCGGATTTGAAACTAGAACTAAAAATAAAATTTCTTATAATCTAGCCCTCCCAGAAAAGGCGTTAGTTGATTTTTTTTATTTAAATAAAAATATTATGGATGGCAGTTACAAACAATTTGAAGCATATAGATTTAACAGTGATTTTAATTTTGATGCTAAAAAATTGTTGAGTTTTGCTAGTATTTTTCATAATAAAAAAGTTTCATTATTAACTAATAAGTTTGTTAAATATTATGTTACCATCTAAAGATTTTTTTAAAAAATATGCACAAGAGAAAAATATCCCTTGGCAAGAGAAAAATATTCTTTTGGAATATTTGCAAACACAAATTCTTAAAGCGTTGTCATTAAGTACTTTTAACAGTAGCATTTCTTTCCTTGGGGGAACATGTTTACGTTTTGTGCACGACATCAATCGTTTTTCGGAAGATTTAGATTTTGATTTAATCAAGAAAGAAGGTTTTAAAATTGAAAATCTTGAAAAAGAAATTAAAGATAAATTAGAATTACAAGGATTTAAGGTTGATACAAAAATTAAGAAAACGGAAGTTATTTATATTATTTTTTTCAAATTTCGTGATGTTCTTAGAGAGTTTGGCTTTAGTGTTCCTAAAGATGAAAAAATTCTAATTAAATTTGAAATTGATTTTAGCCCTTACAAAAGTATTGAAACGGAAACTAAATTTTCTGATAATTTTAACGAAAGATTTCCAATTTTTACAAATACCCTAGAAACACTCTTTGCCCAGAAGATTTTGGCAATTATTTTTAGGCCGTATCAAAAAGGAAGGGATTTTTATGACCTAGTTTGGTTTTTAAGTCAGAAAAATATTGAGCCAAATTACAAGATTTTTAAAGAGAAGGGCATTAAAATTAGCAATAGAGAAGAATTAATTGATTTCTTAGAAGAACAAGCAAAAAAAAGTGATTTAAAACAAGCTGCCAAGGATGTAGAAAGATTTCTTTTTTACCCAGAACAAGCCCAATGGATTTTAAAACTACCAGAATATTTAGATAGTTTTAGGAAATGAGATGCCATTTTTGAACATAATCTCTAGTTAATCTTTAATCAACGTTTGGGATTGTATATAATATTCATCAAAAAAATTTGACAAAACAAAATATTAAGGTTATAATAAAAAATACGTTTGAGTAGTATTGATTAAAAAGGTGTCAAATTAAAAAAATTTCGCACAAAATAAATAATAAAAAATATAGAGGTATTTTTTTTAAATAGTACCTTTTTTATTTGGTATTGCTTATTATATATTTTTTTAATTTAATCTTTAAAATTAATATTATCTTTAGGGGTCAAATAGGGGAAATAACTAAAAATGATTTAATTACAAGAAAATCTAGTGATAGTAACAATTATTCCAGCAACATTTAACGAAAAGAGTAACATTGCTCCATTGGTTAAAAAAATAATGCAAACGATGAAAGGTGTCTCATATAAATATGAGATTCTTTTCGTCGATGATAGCTCTGATAATACTCCCCAGGAAATTAAAAAATATGCTAATAAATATCCAGATGTTGTAAAATATATGCGTGGACCAGGAAAAGGTCTTTCAGCCGCTTTTATTGATGGTTTTAAAAAAGCCGAAGGAAAGTATATTGTTTGTATGGATGCTGATCTGCAACATCCGCCAAAATTAATTCCAAAACTAATTGAAAAACTACAGACAAACAATCAAATAGCCATAGCGAGTCGTTATATAAAGGGAGGAAGTAATGAAGGTTTAGGCAAATTGTGGAGTTTTTATGGAATCTATCGACGATTGGTGTCTATCGGCATGTCTTATTTTACTAGAATATTATTTATCCCCATACGAAAAACCACCGACCCAATGACTGGTTTTTTTGCTTTCAATAAAAATTTAATTGAAGGAAAAAAATTAGAAGCTAAGGGCTTTAAGATTTTAGTGGAAATTTTAATGAGAACTAAACCAGAAAAAGTTGTAGAAATACCCTTAAGATTCCAACCAAGAGCACTGGAAAATAGTAAGGCAACTATTACTCAAGGACTTAATTATTTTAAACATTTAAAGCAGTTGTTCCTTGAGCTACCCGAAGCAGCTCGTTTTTTTAAATTTTGTTTGGTTGGATTTTTAGGAGTACTTGTCAATTTAGAGTTACTTTATATTTTGGTAGAATTTTTTGCAGTACCAGGCGTAGTTGCCTATACTTTTAGTATACTATTCACAATTTTATTAAATTATTTTTTAAACTCAAGATTTACCTATCGTGATAATCGTTCACAGTCTAGGAAAGAGAGCATAAGACGATTGGGTTATTATTATTTTTTTGCTGGGTTAACTATGTTCATTAATTTATCAATTTATCACGAGCTAGTTAATAATTTTCATATCCATTATATTTTAGCAGCCTTAGCAGGAATAATTTTTACAGTATTTTTAAATTTTTTCTTAGTCACTAAAATTATATGGAAATTACCCGTAGAAGTTTAAAAATTATTGACAAAAGTAAATATTAATGATATATTATAATACTTTTCAAAATGTTAAACTTATGAATAGGGATGGGAAGCATTTATTTATTAAATAATATAAAATTTATGTTAAAAGATAAAAAAGAAATAGCAGAGCAAGAAGTTAAATATGCTTCAGCCTATTTGATAATTGGATTAATAGCTATGGCTATTGATTTAGGAATTTATTTTGTTTTGTATAATCTTGTTGGAATTTCACCAATTCCATCTCTAGTAATTGCTGTTGCTGTGGCCATTATTTTTGGATTCATAATGAACCAAAAATATAATTTTAAAGTAGAAGGTAATATTTGGAAAAGATTTATTTCTTATGCTTCAGTTAACAGCGGGGGGCTAATTGCTGGAGTTATTGTTATGTATATTTTTAACAGTAGGATGGGTTTTGATGCTAATGTCGTTAGAGTTGTTTCTTTGGTTTTCATAGTAGGAGCACAGTATATAATTAATAGGCTAGTTTCTTTTAACAAGAAAAAATTTAAAAATTAGAATAGGGTTATGAAAGATAATATGACAAAAAGAAACAATAAAAAAATTGCAGTTATCGGAGCTGGTTATACTGGCTTAACCATCGCTTATGAACTAACGAAAAAAGGCTATCAAGTAACTGTTTTTGAAAAAGAAAATGATATTGGCGGACTGGCCACCGGTTTTCAGTTGGATAGCATTCCTTTGGAAAAAATTTGGCACTTTCTATATTTAAGTGATGCTCATGCCTTGGGGTTGGCAGAAGAATTAGGCATTAGGGATAAATTAGTTTTTCATAACAGTACTGTTTCGACCTATTATGATGGAAAAGTTTATCCTTTTATGTCTCCTAAAGATCTTTTAACTTTTAAACCATTATCTATCATTGGAAGAATAAGAACTGGTTTTGTGGGAGTATATTTAAAATTATTAAAAAATTGGAAACCCCTAACACAAATTACAGCTTATGAGTGGATGAATAAATGGGCAGGAAAAGAAGCCACAGAAATTATTTGGAAACCACTTCTACAAGGTAAATTTGGTAAATATTATAATAAAGTTATAATGTCCTGGTTATGGGGAAGAATTAAAGTACGAGTTGATTCCAAGGAAGGGGACGGTGAAAGTCTTGGTTATTTTACTGGAGGATTTTCCCTTCTCACGGATGGTTTAGCTAAAAAAATAAAAGAGCAGGGAGGAGTTATTAAGACGAATACAACCACAGATAGTTTATCAAAAACAAAAGATAGTAGAGTCAAAATAACAACCAATAGAGGAGAAGAGATATTTGACAAAGTAGCCGTTACAACGCCATCTAGTGTTTTTGCTAAAATAATTAACCAACATCAGGATGTTAGCAAAAAATATTTAGAGCAATTAAAAAGTGTTGATTATGTCGGAGCTGTCGTAATGGTTTTTAGTTCCACCCAAAAAATATCAGATTATTATTGGCACAATGTTAATGATGATAAAATTCCATTCTTGGTATTTTTGGCCAACAGTGAATTGGCCGGAACGGAAACTTATCAAGGAAAACATATCTATTATATTGGGTTCTATGCTGAACATAACCATGAATATTTCACAAAAGACAAGGAAGAGATTATGGCAGAATGGTTAAAAGGCGTTAAAGAAATGTTCCCTGACTTTGCAGAGAATAAAATTACTGATAAGCAATTATTTAAATTTAAGAACGCTCAACACATTGTTGATTTAGGCTATGAGAAGAAAATTCCTGCCTATAAAACACCTCTGGATAATATTTATTTGAGTAATTTTTCCCAAATTTATCCAGAAGACCGCGGTCTAAACTTCGCCATCCGCGACGGAAAAAGAATTGCAAGGATAATAGGAAGATAAAAAATCTGTTGAGTAAAAAAACATTAACAGAATAGAGAATAAACTTGTCCCCAAAAGGGACAAGTTTAGTAGAGAAATTTATTATGAAAAAATATATTGATAAAAAACATTTTAATAAATCTTCATTGAAAGATATTGTTCGCAATGGTTTACATATTTTTCTTATAGTATTTTCTTTTGGGCTATTTTTATTATTAGCTATAACAATAGCTTCTTATGCTACCGGATTTTTTGCTAAACTTATTATTGTTATGTCAATGATATTATTTGTTTTAGGGGTTTTTTCCATTGTTCTGTTGCTATATACTTGGAACAACCCTCTTAAACATTTCAAAAAGAATAGACATATTCCCTATGAAAAACCATTTTATTCTTTTACCGCTATGATTCCTGCTCATCACGAAGAAGAAGTTATAGCCAGAACCATTCAATCGGTTAACAATATTGATTATCCTGATGATAAAAAGGAAATATTTATAATTATTAATGAAAAGGGAAACGCTAAAACTATAAATGAGGCTAGAAAAACGATTAATAATATAAAAAAAGACAACATTAAACTTGTCATTTTTAGGGGGAAACCAGGAAAATCAAAGGGTCTAAATATTGGTTTAAATAAATCTCAAAGTGATATAGTAACCATTTTCGATGCCGAAGATAGGGTGCATAAAGATATTTTAAAAGCGGTAAATACTCTTTTTGTTAGGGAAGATGCTGATGTTGTTCAATCTGGCGTACAATTAATGACCTATGAAAAAGATTGGTACTCCCTTTTTAATGTTTTAGAATATTATTTTTGGTTTAAGTCTGCTTTGCATTTTTTTGCTGAAAGTAATGCCGTTCCGCTAGGAGGGAATACTGTTTTTTTTAAAAGACATTTAATGGAGAAAGTTGGCGGTTGGGACGAGGATTGTTTAACAGAAGATGCTGATGTTGGTATTAGATTTTCTAACCTAGGAATTAGAATTTCCATTTTCTACAATGAACTTTT
>CAZRER010000020.1:0-6731 GCA_964599525.1 uncultured Bdellovibrionales bacterium | reverse complement strand
TACCGTTTAGCAACGAGAGAGCAAACACCGCCGACCATTGCTAGCTTTATTAAACAAAGAACGCGCTGGAATCAAGGTTTTATGCAGATTTTTTTCAAGGGTGATTGGTTTTTTCTAAAATCATTTAAACAAAAAGTTTTTATTTTGTATGTACTAATGTGGCCATTTATGCAATCAATTATATTCTTTTTTATTCCCATTCTCTTAATAACTGGATTTTTTGTTAAATTGCCAATAATATTAAGTTTAATTTCTTTTATTCCTTTTTATATTTTAATTATTTTTGGCATTGTTAGTAATCTCGCTATTTATGATTTTACAAAAAAGTATAACAAGAAATATAGCTTATGGTTAATTCCTAAAATTTTTTTGATGATTATTCCTTTTCAGATGTTATTAGGATTTAGTTCTTTACGGGCAATGTATAGACAGCTTTTTGGACAATTAAATTGGGAAAAAACGGAGCATTTGAAGGTTAATGATAATTTAATAGAATGTAGTAATGAAAAATAGTATTAAAAAATATATCAACTTAATAGTATTTTCAGGGGCTATACTAATAGCCGGTTTTTTACATGGATATAATATGTTACACTTTCCTTATTATGAAAGTGATGAGGGAACATACACTTCCCAGTCCTGGGCAGTTGTTACCGAGCATAAATTATCTCCTTATACATATTGGTATGACCACCCACCATTTGGTTGGTTTTTCTTGGCTAGTTGGCACGAATTATTACCCAGTAAATTTTTTACTTTCGGCTCTTCCCTCGATACCGGTAGGGTATTTATGTTAATAATTCATTTAATTACTGCTGGATTAATTTATTACATAGTTTATAGTATAACTAAAAAGAATTGGCCATCTTTTCTCGCTGTTATTTTATTTTCTATTTCTCCCTTAGAAATTTATTTTCAACGGCGCATATTATTAGACAATATGATGATTATGTGGGTCTTACTTTCGGTAGCGGTTTTATATATAAAATACAATAGATTACGATTATTTACCTATGTTTGGTCCGGAGTATTTTTTGCTCTAGCAGTTTTAACTAAAGTAACGGCTATAATGTTTGGACCAGCCATCTTATATTTAGTGTGGTTTCACAGGTCTCCCATTGAAAGATATTTTAGAAGTATTTCCTGGCTACTTACGGGGATATTAACAGTCTCGATATATTTATTATCTGCTTTCTTGCAAGGAGAATTTTTCCCGGGAGATGACCATGTGAGTTTTCTGGGGGCATTACAATTCCAGACTTCTCGTGGCGGAGGGCATTTTTGGAAAGCTGGCAGTGATTTTTATCTAGCCGTTGGAGATTGGATAAATAAAGATGCTGGTATTTTAGTTATCATTGCCATTATTCTCGTTTTGTCGATAATAATATCTTTTTTCAGGAAGAAAATTATTTTCTTCCTCTTGGCTACCTTATTATATATTTTATTTTTAATAAGAGGTGGAGTGGTTATTGATTTTTATATTTTGCCGCTATTTCCCTTTGTTGCTATTTTAGGAGGATTATCTTGGCATTATTTTATAAAATCATTTAGCTATTATGCATTAATTTACAATTTTTTATTTTTAATAACCATTGGAGGGATTTTTTATTACTATTATACTTATGCATCCCATAAAGTTTTTTTGAGAGATGCAACCTCAAATCAGACAGAATCTATTCGGTGGATAAAAAATAATTTACCAGCAGATTCCAGAATTTTAATTGATATTTATTCTTATGTAGATTTACACGATTCACATTATTTAACACCTAAAACCTTTAAAAATGCTGATTGGTACTATAAAGTTAGTCGAGATAAAGAAGTGGGAGAGAAAAAATATAATAATGATTGGAGAAATTTTGATTACATTTTTTTAACCCATGAAATGTTAAAACAAATTAAAGATGGAGATGATGATTTTATTAAAATTGCTTTTCAAAATTCATTACCATATAAAAAATGGACAAAAAATACCCATTCTTTTATCGATGAGCAGAAGTTTCTCAGTACGGATGGTGACTGGACCATGTTATTTAAAATAAATGATAACACCCAAACAGAATTACGAGAGTCATGGTTAAAATATAAAGAGACATATATTCACTCCTATGGACAAGTAGTTAATCCGGCAAATGGATTAACTACCTCCGAAGGACAAGCTCTAGCCATGTTAAAGGCTGTAGAAATGAATGACCAGAAAACATTTCAAGGTCTTTGGCTTTGGACACACGACCATTTACAATTTAGGGTGCAAGACAGGCTATTTTCTCAGAAATGGTTCAAAGATAAAACTTTGGAAACAGACAATGATTCGGCTGCCGATGGAGACATAGCCATGGCTTTATTATTTGCTTACAAAGAGTGGGGGGAGAAAAAATATCTTGAAAATGCACAGGAAATTATCCGAGATATCTGGAAGCAAGATGTTGTTCAAATAAATGGTAAATATTATTTATTGTCCACCAATGAATTATCTGCTCATCGAGGTACTATAGCAGATCCTTGGTATAGTATTATGCCAGCAAATTTTTCTCCGTCCTGGTATCGTATCTTTGCTCAAGTTGATTCAAAACATAATTGGAGTCAATTGGCTAATGATACTTATAATATTTTAAATAGAGTTAGTAAGGAAAAACTTTTTAATTCTATAATACCTAATGAATTTTTAATTTCTCCTAAACTAGATGTTATTAAAAAACCTAAAATAAGGAAAGATATTATTAAAAACAAAGAAGTTATAGATGACGAAGAAAAGATATACAAAAAATTTCATCTCTTATGGAGAGTAGCCTTAGATTTAAAATGGTTTCATCCAGACGTTGGGGAGCAGTTTATAGAGAAATTTAATGATGTTTTACTTAGTGACAGAGACAAGTTGTCTAAGGGATTAATGGGCGATATTACGGCAGAAGTAAAAATAATTTCCCCAAACAAAACAATGGCCATACAGTTCGGTTATATTATGGCTTTATTATTTGATTCTCAGGAGCAAAAAACACACAATTATTATGATCAACATATTTTAACTCAATATGATTATATTAATAATTTATGGAGAGGGGATAAACAATATATTAACAATACCTGGGGCTGGTTTATTATGTCCACTTATAACAATAAATTTATTAATTTATGGGAAAAAGACATATTAATTCAGTAATGTTGGCAAATAAATGTTAAAGAAAACATTTTCAAAGAGTCGTTCTTTGATTAATAAAAATATTTATGAAAAAATATTAATACTTTTTGTTCTTGGAGGTATAATTATTGTTTTATTTTTAAAAGTATTATTTGCCTCCACTTCTTTTATTTTTTTATATTTATATGGGATAATGGTTTCTTTTATCTTGCTGATTAATTTTTTTGTGGCCATCTTTAAGTATGAAGATTTAGCAATTGTAGCCAAAGAAAAAGATATTTTCTCAAAAATAGAAAATCCTCTGGTTAGTTGTATGGTTGCGGTTTGGAATGAAGGAGAAGAAATTAGAAATTGTGTTGAATCATTATTGGAACAAACTTATAAAGAAAAAGAAATTATTTTTGTTAATGATGGCAGTACTGATAATACGGGAAAAATTTTAGATGAATATGCAAGAAAAGGATTAATTAGAGTCATCCACCAAAAGAATGCCGGCAAAAAAAGGGCTCTTGGAAGAGCAATGCGTGAGGCGAAAGGTGAAATTTTTGCTTTCTCAGATAGTGATTCTACCTGGGCTCCAGATGCCATAGAAAAAATCGTTCCTATTTTTAAACATTTTCCAAAAGTCGGTGGAGTCAGTGGACATTTTCGTTTAAAAAATTCTGCCGACAATATATTAACCAGAGCGGAAGACGCTTGGGCTGAAGGACAATTTGCTATTCGAAAAGCCTTTGAGAGCTATTTTGGAGCAGTGACTTGTGTTTCTGGTCCCCTAGCCGTGTTTAGAAAAAAAGCTATTTATAATTTCATTCCTGCCTGGGAACAGGACTCATTTTTAGGGCAGGAATTTAGATTTGCAACAGATAGGACATTAACTGGTTATCTTCTGGGAGGAAAATTTATCGGAGAAAAAATTAGGAAAAAATATTTTGATCCAAAATTTAAATATATAGAGAAATACAAAGATCTAGATTGGAAGATTGTTTATTCTAAATCGGCTCGCTCTTGGACTATCCTGCCAAACACTTGGCAAGGACTAATAAAACAACAAATACGTTGGAAAAAAAGTTTTATTAGAAATACATTTTTTACGGGAAAATTTTACTGGCGAAAACCATTTTTACCAGCCTTGGTTTATTATTCTCATATTGTTTTTGTAATCTCTGGTCCTTTTATCACTTTTAGACATTTAATTTATTTGCCTTTGGGTGGAAACTTTCTTTCGGCCATTACCTATGTTGCCGGAATTGTTTTTGTTGGTTTGATGTTCGGTCTAGCCTACAAAGTAGATAATAAAAAATCTCATATCTGGATTTATCGTCCCTTTATGAGTCTTTTATCAACTCTAGTTTTATCTTGGTTAATTTTTTATTCGGCTATAACAATTAAAAAAATGATATGGTACAGAGGCTAAATATGAAAAAGATAGGGGAGATTTTTGCTGGTGTATTAACCATAGTTATTTTATATTTATTAATTAATAAATATCTTTTTCACAATAATGACAAGAATAATTTAGTAAATAATACAGAGAGAACAATCAATCAATACACGAACGAACAATTACGCATTGAAAATATTCAAAAAAATAAACTATATACTCAGAAAAAAAGAGCATCCTTGAAAATTATCAATCAGCGAGAATTAAGCTTGCTAACTTCCAAGAAAGAGTGGATTTTAAAAAATAAGAATTATCAAGCTCAATATTATTTATTTATCAAAAACGGTCAATTAGCTATTAGAAATAATGATAGCAATAGAAAATTCAAAGTTAAATTAAATGGAATTGGGGAGTTTAAATCTTTTAATGGGGAGGCTTTGTTAGATTTGCCAGTAGTTCCTTCTGAAAAATTTAGAATTTATGAACAAGAAGATTATATACCTATTTTTGGTTATCATTATGTAATTCCAGATAGCCAAAGCATTAGGTCTAGCAGACATTTTTTAGAAATGCATTTGAGCGATTTTCAAAAACAAATAACTGCTTTAAACGATCAAATGAATTGTCATTGGATAACCTTTGGTAACGTTATGGAAAAATATATTATATCCAAACAAAAATTACCTCGTAACGCCTGTGTAGTGACTTTCGATGACGGGCACATTGATAGTTATAAATATATTTTTCCAGTATTAAAGAGGTTTCATATCCCAGCAACTTTTTATATCATCACAGACCTAGTTGGCAAGCGTGGTTATGTCACCTGGCAAAATCTCGATAAAATGTATAGAAATGGAAGTGAAATGGGAGCCCACACTCTTTTTTCACAAGGACTGGTGAACACTGATTGGTATGAGAAAAAATATCGGCGAAAATTTACCCATCAAGAATTGGTACATCAAATTAAGGGGTCAAAAGAAGCTTTGGAGAAGCAAGGTTTTAAAGTAAACACTTTTGCCTATCCTCTCGGTGAATGGAATGATGAAATAATTAAAATTATTAAAGAAAATAATTTTATTGCTACCAGGGACACCTTAAAAGATCATACCTATCTTGATTATAGACCTCTAGCGGCCTCTTTAAATAATGAATTTATTTGGCATATGAATTATTTTAAACCAGAATTGGAAACAGCTGATAGTTTAATTAAAAAAATGAAATATACAGGTTGGTGGCAATTTGAAGAGGGATATCAGATAAATAATAATCCAAATAAGGATATTCATGTATTGTCTTCTTTGAGACATTTAACCCCTCACACTTTTGGAGTTTTATCTTTACCAAAAAATAAGGATAGTATTAGTAAGAATTTTTTATTGGGAGAAGATGGGAATTTTACGATGGATATTTTTGCTTTAACTGGCACAAAAAATAAAGGGCCATATTCTAAATTATCAAACATTAAAATTAAAATTGATCAAAAGGATTATACTCCTAGGGCAGGAAATATTTCTAATTGTAAACTCGATAGAAATCAATATTATTGTCATTTTTTTATTGACGTTCCTTTAAATAAAGGAGAACATTTTCTAACTGTAGAAAATAATAATCTAAACACCATCAATCTAGATAAATTTAGAATGTTTAGGGAAATGGAGTTGAAAAAAGAATATAAGATGAGTATAATAGAATATGAGAAAGAATAAAATAAATAAAATGCTTAAAACAAAAATTAATGCATAATAAAAAATATAAAGGCATCTTTCCTATCGTTGGTGTAAGTCTTTTGGTTCTAGGGACTATTAGCTTAATGTTTATTCCTAGATTGTTTAATAATAAAATAAAAATAGAAAAAAATAATAGTTTTAAACCCAAGGAAGAAACTGATAAGTCTAAAAATGCGAAAAAAATCAACTTAAATGATAAAAATATTTCTTTAAAAAAAGAATTTATTAATTCAAAAATATTTAATGATAATTTCGAAGGAATAAAAACAATTGAAGAAACTGGAAAAATGGAAGATAGCCGAGACAAAAATTGGTGGGTAAATTCAGGTGCTTTTTTATATGTAAACAAGGGAGTAGGAAAAACAATTTTTGGAAAATTGCCAAAAGGGTCTAAATGGCAAAAAGAATACAAAGATTATAACACCAGTGAAACCGACAATGGTTATCATCCTCAAAATATTTTTCGTTTAGTAACTAAACAATA
>CAZRER010000019.1:0-12629 GCA_964599525.1 uncultured Bdellovibrionales bacterium | reverse complement strand
ATATGATGTTTGCTGGTCCATTAGAGGAAGATGTTATGTTTAAAGAAGAAGGAGTTAAGGGGGTTTATAGATTTTTGGAAAAAGTCTTCTCTCTTTTTAAGAGAGCGCAGACTAACACAGAATTTACGCGGACTAATGCGGACGAAAAGCAGATAAAAGAAACAATAGAGTTTAAAGATTGTGAAAATGAAAATTGCAAGGATGTTCCTAAAAACTTTTTATCTTTATGGCATAAAACTATTAAAGGAGTTACGGAAGATATAGAAAATTTAAGATTTAATACAGCGATTTCCAAATTGATGATATTTATAAATGAATGTTCTAAACATAAGACACTGCCGATGTCAGCAATGAAAGGATTTTTAATTTTATTATCTCCCTTTGCTCCGCATATTGCGGAAGAGCTTTTTACCGTGTTACGGTCGCAGATTGAGGCAGAATTAACGCGGAATGATGCGGAAAAGAATATTAATGAGGAAAGTTTAAGTAATACAGACTCTATTTTTAATCAGTCTTGGCCGAAATATAATCCAAAAATGATCGAGGATAAATCTGTGGAAATGGTCATTCAAATTAATGGTAAGGTACGAGACAAAATGCAGGTGCCAGCAGATATTTCCGAGGAAAAGGCTAAGGAAAAAGCTTTGCAGTCTGAAAAAATAAAACAATATACTGAGAATAAAGAAATTAAAAAAATTATTTTTGTAAAAGGACGGTTGATTAATCTAGTCATATAATTATAAAGATTTAAGATTATATACAAACTTGCGTATAAAAAACTATGAAAAAAATTGTAACAATTGGTGGAGGGACAGGACATTTTACCTTGTTGTCTGGATTAAAAAATTATTCCGTTGATATTTCGGCCGTAGTTTCCATGGCCGATGACGGTGGGTCAACTGGTCGCTTGCGAGATGAATTAGGCGTTTTACCGCCAGGTGATGTTCGACAATGCTTGGTCGCCCTGAGTGATTCTTCAGAAATTCTAAGAGAATTAATGAATTATCGTTTCGAAAATGGCGATTTAAAAGGACATAATTTTGGAAATTTACTCTTGTCCGCTCTAGAAAAAATAGGCAGTGGTTTTACCAATGGTCTTCGAGAGGCAGCTAAAATTTTGAATATTAAAGGATGGGTTCTACCTGTCTCTGAGAATAAAATGAATTTAGCAATCAAACTAAAAAATGGTGAGATTTTACTCGGAGAAAAGCATCTAGATGATAATCCTAATATTAAACAGTATGGCATTGAAAAGGTGTTTTTAAAACCAAGAGTAAAAGCTAACACAAGGGTTATCCGCGATATTAAAAAAGCAGACTTAATTATTCTTGGTCCCGGGGATCACTATGGTTCTATTATTCCAAATTTATTAGTTAATGAAATTTCAAAAGCCATTCAAAAGTCCAAGGCGGTGGTTATCTATAATTGTAATTTAACAAATAAGAAAGGGCAGACGGAAGGATTTGATCTTGATAAATATGCTCAAGAAATCAATAAGTATTTGGGAAAAAATAGAATTGATTATGTGGTTTACCCTAATAAACAACCAGATGAACAACTGATTAATAAATATGAAAAAAAAGAAGGAAAAGGTAGTATTGTTCAATTTAATAAAAATAATTTAAAGAACAGACCATATAAGGTTATTAAGGCAGAAATAACTGCCAATGATGTTATTATTAAAAAGAAACATGATGCTATTGCCGATACGCGTTCTTTCATAAGGCATAACTCCAAAAAATTGGCTAAAGTAATGATGCTTTTATCCGAAAGAGAAGAGTATAAAAATGTAATTGAAGAAGTAAGATAGAGAATAAGCTTGGCTAATGCACAGTTTTTTCTATAAGATGTTACCCAGTTTTTAAACAAAATTTTAAAAGGTTTATAAATAAAATTTTAAAAAAACAAGTGTAAAATTTTGCTTCAAAGTTAATGCGGTCGTCGCAACTTTGAAGCAAGAATAATATAATAACTAAATTAAACATTAAGTATTTAGCTATTTTAGATTGAATTTAAATTTTACATTTTAAATTTTAAATTAAGTAGGGAAAGTATTATTAAATATTCATCGAAGACACTTACTATTATTTAAAGGTGTGAGTGATTATCGACAAATTTTTTTGGTATATTTTATTTTTGTGGTATAATAAACATGTATTGATTTTTATAAATCATGTGTAGTTAGAATATGCTATGGATAGTTCAGATGTTATACCATTAGTTCCAAACCCTGTAAATACAATTGCAATAATTTTAAAAAGATAATGGGATTTCTTAAAAAAATAACTCATTCAAAACAGCCTAAATCAGAAATGATGTTTGCTTTGGATATCGGAACAGAATTGGTGAAAGTTATTTTGTATAAAATAGATGATGAAAATAAAAAAGCTATTGTCCTAGGAAAGGGTGAGGCTAGACAAGAATTAGGTAGCATGACTTCGGGTGCCGTTAGTGATATTAAAGGTGTAATTGCAACCTGTCAAAAAGCTATTGCTCAAGCTCAAAGCATGGCTAAAGTTGAAGGGGTAAAAAAAGTTATTCTAGGAATTGCCGGAGAATTAGTAAAAGGGACAACAACAACTGTTCACTATGAGAGGGCTAACCCAGAGATTAGAATTGACCTACCAGAATTAAAAAATATTTTACAAAAAGTGCAGTGGAAAGCATTTGATAGAATTAAAAAGCAGATAGCTTGGGAGACTGGGCAGGAGGCCATCGATGTCCGCTTAATCAATGCTGCTATAGTAAGTGTTAAAATTGATGGTTATAGAATTACTAACCCAATGGGTTTTCAAGGTAGGGATGTATCCATTAGTATTTTCAATGCCTATGCGCCAATGATTCATTTAGGTGCTTTGCAAAGAATCGCTGACGAACTAAATTTGGATATTGTTTCAATTGCTGCCGAGCCCTATGCCATTGCTCAATCAATTAGCATTTATGGGGAACCAGATTTTGGCGCGATTATTATAGATATTGGTGGAGGAACAACAGACGTGGCCGTAGTCAGAAATGGTGGTTTAGAAGGGACAGCAATTTTTGCTTTGGGGGGACGAGCTTTTACAAAAAGATTGGCTAAAGCTTTTTCAGTTAGTTTTGACGAAGCTGAACAGATTAAAATTAAATATTCCATGGGAGAAATTAGAACTGATTGGGCTGTAAAAATAGATAAAATATTTAAAGATGACGGAGAAGTGTGGTTATCTGGATTAGAGTTAGCCCTAGAGAGTTTTAAGAGTCAGGAAGTGTTGCCCTCAAAAATTTTATTATGTGGAGGTGGGAGTGGTTTGCCTAGTATTAAAAAGGTTTTAATTAGCGAACAATGGAAAGAGAAATTACCGATTAGCGGGAATTTGCAAGTTGGATATTTACAACCAAATGACATAGTTAGTGTAATTGACCAAACTCAACAATTAATAACGCCACAGTCTGTGGCAGCAATGGGGTTAGCTAGTTTATCTGTTAATATGAAACATGAAGATGAAGTAGTTAAAGACGTTTTGCGAAAAGCCGTAAAAGTAATACAAGATTAATTTAATAATCTAAAAGTCTAAAAATTTAAAAAAATAGAAATTGAAAAGTGTACTTTCTACTTTCTACTTTTCACTTTCTACTTAGCAGGGTTATGCATCAAACAATATACATCGATGTGGATGAAGAAATTACGAGTATTTTAGATAGAATTCGTCAAGAAGTAACGATAGATATTTTTTTGATTGTACCAAAGGGAGCGATGTTGCTGAATAGTATTATTAATTTAAAATTACTAAAAAAAGAAACAGAAAAAATGGGAAAGACGGTGTCCATTGTGTCTCCAAATGATCCCAAGGCAAAAATTATGATTGAACGAGCCGGCATTAAGGCAGAAGATTATAATCGCGTAGTTAATGAACAGGAACTGCAAAAAGCGTCTATTGAAAAACCAATTGAAACGGAACAAATAACTCAAGCCATTTCTGATTCTCTAGAAGAAACAGAGCAACAAATAACCCAACATTCAACAAATATTGGGAGCAGCGCTTTTTTTAGTGGAAATAGACAACCACAAGTTACTCCCGTAACAAATCAAAACACTAATTCTTATAATCAGAGCCAACAGGATCAATTAGGCAGTCAAGAAGCTAATTCTCAAAACATTCCCAAGATAGAAACACAAAATAATAACGAACAGTATTCCCAGAAACAACAAACTCAACAGTTCAATAACTATAACGAACAGAACCAAAATTATTCACAAGATAATAAATTAAATTATTTTAACCAAAAGTCAGATAATCAAGACAATAAAGCCAAGGGTAAATCTGGAGGCTTATTTAAAAATAAAATATTATTAATAGGTGCAAGTATTTTTGTCATAGCACTGTTGGGTATTGGAGGGTGGTATATGTCTAACTATCCGAAATTAAGTTTAAATATTAGACCTTTAAACAATGTGATAGATGAAGAAATTTCAGTTGTTGCTAAAGATGGTCTCAGCGAAGTTGATGTCAAAGAAAAAACTATCCCGGGAGAATATCTAGAGATGCCTTTAACAAAGACAATGGAATTTAAAACTACAGGGGAGAAAGTGGTCGATAAGAATGGAGCTAAGGCAAAAGGTGTGGTAACCATTGAAAATACTTTTTCTAATAAACCACAAAAATTAGTTAAAACTACTAGAATATTATCCAAAGACGGAAAACTGTTCAGGTTATCAAAAGGGGTTATCGTCCCGGGAATGACAGATAATTCTCCTGGTAAAATAGAAGTTGCAGTTGAGGCTGATAAGCCAGGCAAAGAGTTTAATATTAATAAAGGGGAATTTGTTATCGCAGCCTGGAAGGGAACACCCAAAGGGGAAAAGTTTAAAGTAACTTCAACTGATGCAATGAAAGGTGGTGTAACTTCGGCCGACTCTAAAACCCAAAAGGTCGTTAGTAAGACAGACTTAGACAAAGCACGAAAACAAACATTGCAAGCCTTAGATGAATCGTTGGAAGGTGAAATACAAAAACGATTAAATTCAGATCAGCAAGTGGTAATGTCGTCCATTGAAAAAGAAATAATTTCCAGTAAATCTTCTCATCTAGTTGATACTATCACCGATAAATTTACCTACACAGTTACCTATAAAGTCAAAATGATGTCATTTAAAACCGAAGACATTAAACGAGTTGCCAAAGAAGCTGTTAGGAGAAAGGTTGGTAAAAATTATGAATTAGACCAAAATTTTAAATTAGAGGCTACTAGGGGTATAGTTGATTTTGACAAAAAAACAATTACTATTTATGTTGACATTAAAGGTCTTGCTTGGTTTAAAATCGACGAAGATAAATTAAAAAAAGCTATCGCCGGGCAAGATGCCGAGACTACTAAAAAGGCCTTGAGTCAAAAAGCTGGGATAAAGTCTGCCGAAATTAAACCTTCGCCGTCTTGGAGTAGTAAATCGCCAAGCGATTTAGATAAGATAACTATTAAAATAGTAAAATAGTAATTTACGAATTTACGAATTTATGAGCATAATTGGAATAAATGGATCTTTTATTGGAAAGCCTGCTACTGGTATAGGGCAGGTTTCTTGGCATTTCATTCAAGAGTTGTTAAAGGAGATAATTTTGCGAGAGAAAGATAAGCAAGCTAGTGAGATAATTATTTATTTAGAAGAAAGAGCGCCAAAAAAGTTACAAAAATTGATTCGAAAAAATAGTAAAATTAAATTTAAAGTTATTTCCGGTTGGTATAAAAGAGATGATTTAATTCGTAAAATTCTTTGGGAAAAATTTTGGTTACCAAAACAAATTAAAAAAGACGATGTTGAAAAATTTTTAAGTCTATATCAATCAGTAACTATTTTACCAAAAAAAACTAACCATTTAATGTTTGTTCACGATGTTATCCCTAATATTTTTCCAGAGTATTTAAATAATTCTAGAAAAAGAATTTATTATTGGCTGGTAAATAACGCAATTAAAAAATCGGATAAAATTTTAACCAATTCTAAATTTTCTCAAAAGGAAATTAGTAGGGTTTTGAATGTTAATTTGGATAAAATAAAAGTGGTTTATTTGGCTTGTGATTCAATCTTTAGTCAGAAACTTTCTGAAAATGAACGAGTGGATAAATTAAAAAAATACAATTTGAATTTAGAAGATAAGTATATTTTTAGTTTTGGCGGTGTGGATATTCGAAAAAATGTGGAGAGAGTCATTGAAGCTTATGGTAAGTTATTAGCTGAAAATAAAAATATACCAGATTTAGTTATTGGTGGAGATTTTCAAAAACATTTAATCCCTCTAGTAACTGATGTAGAAAAGAGTATTAAAGAGACTTGTCAAAAATATAATTTAGACCAGAACAAATTCAAGAAAATAGGATTTGTAGAGCAAGAAGATTTGCCGGCTTTGTATCAATCGGCGGAAGTATTTATTTATCCTTCCTTGTATGAAGGCTTTGGAATGCCCGTTTTGGAAGCAATGCTTTCCGCAGCTTTAGTTGTTACTTCAGGCACGACTTCTATTCCAGAAATTATTTCTGCTCAAGCGGGTTACTTAATAAATAATCCAGAGAGTGTTGATGAAATTAAAGAGCAATTAAAAATTGCTCTTGGCGACTCTCCAGAAAATAAACAGGCCAAAATAAATCAAGCTTCACAAGAAGCCCAAAAATTCAGCTGGCAAAAAATGGTCGGAGAAAGTTGGGAAGAAGTTACAGAGGAATAAAAAAGCATGGTACCCTTCGGGCGAAAATCCAATTTAGGGAAATCACCGAGCCGTTACAATTACGGCTGCCGTTCAATTCAGGTATATTGCTCCCGAAAAGTCGGACAGGTACCATGCAATAAATACTATAAAGTAATAAAATTAGTAAGTCAAATGCGAAAAAACGAAAGCGAGCAAGGTCTGGCCTTTAGAGCGACGCGAATGCGGAGTGAAAGGCCAGACCTTTAGCGAGCGGGCTGTAAATTTAAAATTTAAAATAATAAATAAAATATATCTTTTTATTACAAAGACTATTATTTTGGAGGAAGGTAAAAAATTATTAGTAAGTCAAATGCGAAAAACAATTTATCAAGGAAAATACTTGACTATGTCCACCGAAAAAATTAATGGGCATCTTTATGAGCGAGTTAGTATACGCAGCGGGGTGCGTGTTTTGCCTATTAAAAATGGTAAAGTGCTTTTCATTAGGGAATTTAGAAAACATGAAGGAAGAGCAAGATTAAAATTGATTGGTGGTTGGGTAGATAAAGAAAATTTAACATCATTAGAAATTGCCCAGGAAGAATTACGAGAAGAAGTTTCTTATCAAGCGGGTAATTGGGAAAAGTTTTACACCTATCAAATCCCAAATGGTACTATCGAAGAAAAAGTTGATTATTTTATTGCCAGAGATTTAACAAAATTACCATCACAACATAATCCAGATAACGACATTGTGGAAGAAATTGTTTTTTTAGACAGAGCGGAATTAATAGAAAAACTAAAAAAGAAAGAAATTCTCTGGGATAAAGATATGGCAGTAGTACTGATGTTTTTTGAGAGTTTATCATAAATTAGCAAAGAATAAAACAATAAGACTAAAAGAAATAAAAAATGCATGTCTTGACATTTTTTATTTAAAGTAGTATTATAAATAAAGCTAAATAAATTTGTATTCACGAAGTCTTAATAAAGGCCTTTCGTAGTAGTATTTTTTATTGTCTATAATTTAATTAAAATTAAATAAAGTATGCCAACAATTAATCAATTGATCAAAAGGAAAAGAAAGTCAACCAAGAAAAAGCCAAAGTCACCAGCCTTAACCTATTCTTTTAATTCTTTAAAGAATAAGCCGGTGGACAATACTTCTCCATTTAAGCGGGGGGTATGTGTTAAGGTGGCCACAACTACACCAAAAAAACCAAATTCCGCTTTACGTAAAATCGCCAGAGTAAAATTAACAAACGGTATGGAGGTTACAGCTTACATCCCAGGAATAGGACATAATTTGCAAGAGCATTCCATTGTGATGATTCGCGGAGGTAAGGTTCCCGATTTGCCAGGTGTTCGATACCATGTTGTTCGTGGAGTTTTAGATACAGCAGGTGTCTCCGATAGAAAAAAGGGTCGTTCTAAGTATGGAGCTAGGAGAGAGAAGAAATAACAAGTCAGCCAAGAAATGGCCTCTCAATTTTCAATGATCTAATTTTAAAAGGAAATTTTATTAGAAAGGTATTAATTGGTAAAATAGTTTAAATTAAATAGTTCAAGAAATTAAATAATTAAAGACAGTCCGCGAACTGCTGACTGATAACCGATAACCAAATATATGTCAAGAAAGAATCGAGTATATCCAAATTTTTGGAAAACAGACACAAAATATAATTCTATGCTAGTAGGACGTTTTGTGGGACACTTAATGTTAAATGGAAAAAGATCAGTAGCTGAAAAAATCGTTTATGATGCCTTCGATATTATCCATGAAAAAACAAACAAAGGGGGATTAAATATTTTTGAACAAGCCATTAAAAATGCTTCTCCGCTAATGGAATTAAAAGGACGAAGAATTGGTGGAGCAAATTATCAAGTTCCAGTTCCAGTTTCTGGTGACCGAAGAACTACTTTAGCTATGCGTTGGATTCTAGCAGCTGCTCGGTCCGCCAAAGGAAAAAGTATGGCTGGTAGATTAGCTCAAGAGTTATTAGATGCTACAAATAAGACTGGTGTAGCTATGAAAAAACGAGAAGACACTCACCGAATGGCCGAAGCAAACAAAGCCTTTGCTCATTTTGCATAGACGGTAGTTTTTGGTTGGATTATTTCCTGAGCTGGACGAGAATATCAAAGCTTTGCCTATTTGTACAGGGAGTGAATAATTTTAAAAAAAAGTTCAATAAAATTAAAATAATAAATTTAATAATAAATTTAATAATTAAAAATTTCAGTATTTAAAATTCATTTCAAATTTTAAATTTCAAATTTTAAATTCGCAAGATTATGTCACGACAACACCCAATAGAAAAATATAGAAACATTGGAATTATTGCTCATGTAGATGCTGGTAAAACAACAACTACAGAACGAGTTTTATTTTACACGGGTATTTCTCATAAAATTGGAGAAGTGCACGAAGGAGACGCCACCATGGACTGGATGGAACAAGAGCAAGAACGAGGAATTACAATTACTTCTGCGGCTACAACTTGTTTTTGGCAAGATCACCAAGTTAATATTATTGATACACCTGGCCATGTTGATTTTACTGTGGAAGTAGAGAGGTCTTTGCGTGTTCTTGATGGAGGCGTAGTTGTTTTTGATGGAAAAGAAGGTGTGGAACCGCAATCTGAAACCGTTTGGAGACAAGCAGATAAATATAATGTTCCTCGAGTTTGTTTTATTAATAAAATTGATAAGGAAGGAGCTATTTTTGAAGATGCTTTAACTTCAATAAATGATAGACTTTCTCCAGATGCAGTAGCCATTCAATATCCAATCGGAGAAGGGAGTGATTATAAAGGACAAGAACAAGAGCCTAAAAGTGTTGGAGTTATTGACTTAATAAAAATGAAGGCCTGTTATTTCACTGGAGATATGGGGATTGATACTTCCGAGGAAGAAATTCCAGAAAACTTAAAAGAAAAAGCTGAAGAATGGAGAGAGAAAATGGTGGAGAAAATTTCAGAGTTGGATGATGAGTTAATGGAAAAGTATTTAGGAGGGGAAGATATCTCTGAGGAAGAAATTCACAAGGTTATTAGAAAAGGAACAATTGCTGGGGATATTTATCCAGTTATGGTTGGCTCAGCTTTTAAAAACGTAGGAGTGCAAAAGGTTTTAGATGCTGTGGTATCTTATCTGCCATCGCCAGTGGATATCCCTGCTATGGAGGGTGAATTGGTTAGCGATCCAGAAAAGAAAATTGCTCGAAAAGCAGATGACAATGAAAAATTAACTGCCCTAGCTTTTAAAATTGCCACTGATCCTTTCGTTGGTCAGTTAACCTTTTTTAGAATTTACGCTGGAACAATGAGCGCTGGATCCTATGTTTACAATTCTTCTAAGGGTAAAAAAGAGAGGGTTGGTCGAATATTAAGAATGATGTCAAATGACCGAGAAGAGGTTTCAGAAATGTATGCAGGGGATATTGGAGCTTTAGTGGGAATGAAAAATACTGGAACGGGAGATACTTTGTGTAGTGAAGACGAGCCAATTATCCTAGAGAACATTGAATTCCCAGAACCAGTTATTTCTGTAGCCGTAGAACCAAAGACTAAAGCTGACCAGGAAAAAATGGCTATAGCCTTAAGCAAGTTAGCCGAGGAAGACCCAACTTTTCAAGTTAGAACAGACGAAGATACTGGACAAAATATTATTTCTGGTATGGGTGAGCTACATTTAGATATTCTTATTGATAGAATGAAAAGAGAATTTAAAGTCGAGGCTAATACCGGTAAGCCACAGGTAGCTTATCGAGAGACTATTAGACAGATGGCTGAAGCTGAAGGTAAATTTGTTAAACAATCTGGTGGTCGAGGACAATATGGACATTGTTGGTTGCGAGTTGAACCTTCTGAAGAGGGGAAAGGCTTCATTTTTGAAAATGAGATTAAAGGAGGCGCTATTCCACAAGAATATATTCCATCTGTAGAAAAAGGTGTGGTGGAAGCTCTTAACACAGGAGTATTGGCTGGTTATCCAGTAGTTGATGTTAAAGTAACTCTTTACGATGGTTCTTATCATGATGTTGATTCCTCAGAAGCAGCCTTTAAGGTTGCTGGGTCAATGGCTTTAAAGGCAGCTTTGCAAAAAGCTAAACCAGTTATCCTTGAACCAATTATGAAAGTAGAAATAACAACTCCTGAAGAATTTATGGGAGATGTTGTTGGAGATATCAATGCTAAAAGGGGTCAAATTGATGAGATGATTGATAAGGGAGAGGGTAAATCTGCTTTAAAAATTATCCAAGCTCACGTACCATTAGCGTCACTATTTGGTTATGCCACCCAGCTGAGGTCAATGTCGCAAGGAAGAGCTAATTATGCCATGGAATTTGATCATTATGCTGAGGTACCAAATAATGTCGCTGAAGAAATTAAGTCGGGAGAGAGAAAATAGTTTGACAATTATTTTTTGTAGGCTATAATATTACAAGTAATGATAGAGTAATTTCTGAAAGTTATTTTTTCGCTAACATTAAGCTTAAAAAGTTTTATAATTTAAATTTATACTCAGTATACGTTGCAAAACAAAATTTCAGAAATTGACTAAATACATATAAATTAAATGAGGTGATTATCTCAATTTAATAAATAATTAATTAAATAAATAAACATATTCAATGGTGGTTCATATCCATTGATATGTAAACAAAACAAATGGCAGAAGCATTTGATAGAAGTTTACCTCACGTAAATGTGGGGACAATTGGTCATGTTGACCATGGTAAGACGACTCTTACGGCTGCGATTCTTCATGTTCTAAGCATGAAAGGACAGGCAAAAGTGAAAGGAGTAGATGAAATTGATAAAGCCCCAGAAGAAAAAGAGCGTGGTATTACAATTGCTACCGCTCACTGTGAATATAATTCTGAAAAACGACATTACGCTCATGTTGATTGTCCAGGGCATGCTGATTATATTAAGAATATGATTACTGGTGCTGCTCAAATGGATGGTGCTATCTTAGTTGTTTCAGCAACTGATGGTCCTATGCCACAAACACGAGAGCATATTTTGCTTGCTAAACAAGTTGGTGTACCAGAAATTGTAGTGTTTATTAACAAAACTGATCAGGTTGATGATGCTGATTTAATTGAACTAGTGGAAGAAGAAATTCGTGAATTGTTAACAAAATATGAATTTGATGGTGAAAATGCAGCCATCATTAAAGGCTCAGCTATTAAAGCCTTGGAAACAAAGAGCGCTGATGATGCTGATGCTAAACCTATTTTAGATTTAATTGATGCTTTGGATGAAAAAATTCCAACACCAGAACGAGATGTTGAAAAACCTTTCTTATTACCAATCGAGGATATTTTTTCAATTGAAGGGCGAGGAACTGTTGTAACTGGTAGAATTGAAAGAGGAACAGTTAATATTAATGATGAAGTAGAAATTGTTGGATTGAGAGATACTCAAAAAACAGTTGTTACTGGTATTGAGATGTTCAATAAGGAACTAGATCATGGAGAAGCTGGTGATAATGCTGGTATTTTAATTCGTGGTTTAAAGAAAGAAGACGTTGAGAGAGGTCAAGTATTGGCTGCCCCAGGGTCTATTACTCCACACACAGAATTTGATTGTGAAGTTTATGTTCTAACTAAAGATGAAGGTGGACGACATACTCCTTTCTTTAAAGGTTATAAACCACAATTCTACATTAGAACTACTGATGTAACAGGAGATGTCACCTTGCCAGAGGGAACTGAAATGGTTATGCCTGGTGATACAGTAAATCTAGGAGTAAAATTGTCTGCTCCAGTAGCTATGGAAGATGGAATGCGATTCGCTATCCGAGAGGGTGGTAAAACTGTGGGAGCTGGTGTTGTAACTAAGGTTACTAAATAATTTATAATTACGAATTATAAAATAAAAAGCCCGCCGAAGGCGGGCTTTTTAATTGTCCTATAAACCCCCAGCATAGCTGGGGTGTACGTTTGAAGGCATTTGCCGT
>CAZRER010000018.1:9483-12662 GCA_964599525.1 uncultured Bdellovibrionales bacterium | reverse complement strand
GGCAAATGCCTTCAAACGTACACCCCAGCTATGCTGGGGGTTTATAGGACAACAATAAACCCATATATTAATATATGGGTTTATTGTGAAATATGTAATGTAGCTGCTGATAGTATGGTGTGTGCTTAACTTGAAAAATGTGATGGATGGTGGTATGGTATAAGTATAAATTGATAAAAAAGCGTGTATAAGAATTGCTGTTTAAGTGATTTAAATAAATAGGACTTATTAATAGATTAAAACAATGAAATACAGTTACAATTGGCTCAAGGAATTGAGCGGGACAAAAAAGAGCGTGGAGGAGGTGGCGGAGTTATTTTTGACGCACAGTTTTGAGGTGGAGGGGATTGAGGATTTATCAAAAGGATTTGATAAAGTGGTAGTTGGTGAAGTTTTGGAAGTGAAAAAACATCCTAATGCGGATAGACTTAATGTGGCACGCGTAGCCACGCAAGTCAAAAGTCAAAAGTTAAAAGTTGAAAGTGACGAAGGAATTTTACAAATTGTTTGTGGGGCGCCGAATTTAGAGGTGGGGCAAAAAGTGCCGGTGGCTTTGGTGGGGGCGAAATTACCGTTGCCAGCTGGAAATGGAAAGTTTACTCCGTCGGATGACTTGGGGTCGAAAGACAAAAGTGACGAGCAAGAAAAATTTTTTGAAATTAAACAAAGTAAAATTAGAGGAGTAGAATCTTTTGGGATGATTTGTGCGGAGGATGAGTTAGGGTTAGGAGACGAACATGAGGGGATAATGGTGCTTACTGCTTCGCAGTCGCAGAATGATACAGATAAAATGCAGAAGGATGCGGAAGAGCCAGTAGTTGGTCAGAGTTTAGCGGAATATTTACACTTAAATGATAAAATTTTAGATATTGATATTCTACCGAACAGGGGACATGATTGTTTGGGATATAATGGAGTGGCGAGAGAGTTGGCGGCTCTTGAGAATATTAAATTTGAAATTAGAAATTTGAAATTTGAAATGAATGATTTAATGTCTAAATTTGAAAAACGATCTGATTTAGATGTTAAAATTGAGACGGAAAATTGTAGTCGGTATGCGGGAGTGAGAATTAAAAATATCAAGATTAAACCGTCGCCAATTTGGATGCAGGCGAGATTGAAAGCTAGCGGAATGAAACCAATAAATAATGTGGTAGATATTACTAATTATGTAATGTTAGAGACAGGGCAACCGCTCCACTCCTTTGACGCCAAAAGAATACAAGCAACAAGTAACAAATTACAAGATACAAATAAATCCCAAATTGTTGTTCGGCAGGCGGAGGAGGGGGAGAAAATTGTTTTGTTGGATGAGCAGGAATTGGAGTTGACCAAAGATGATGTTGTTATTACTGACGGAAAAAAACCAGTTGCATTAGCTGGAGTTATGGGGGGATTGAATAGTGGCGTACAAGATGATACACAGGAAATTATTTTGGAGGGAGCTAATTTTAATTCTTCCAGTATTCGTTTTACGGCTCGTCGTTATAATTTACAAACGGATGCGGCTTATAGATTTGAGCGAGATATTGATCCAAATTTTATAGACATAGCCATTAATCGGGCGGTGGAATTATTAAAAGAACTGGCTGATGCTGAAGTGGTGGAAGCGGTTGATATTTATCCAGAGCCAGTGAAGCCGTGGGTAGTAAATTTAGATATGAATTATGTGCGAAGATTGTTGGGAGTTGATATTTCTAGAGATGAGATTAAAAGCATTTTGGAGAGACTAGGAATTGAAGTCAAAAGTCAAAAGTTGAAAGTAAAAAGTCGAAAACAGAAAGTTGAAAGTTTTTTGATATGCACTATTCCGACGGCTCGGAGGGATTTGCGTATTCAGGAAGATTTGATTGAAGAGGTCGGTCGAATTTATGGTTATAACAACATTAAACCAAAATCTTTAAAAGAAAGAATTCAAACACCGCATCGAAATGAGCAAAGGTTTTTTGAAAGAAGTTTAAAGGAGATGGCTGTTCATCGTGGATTTTCTGAGATTAAAGGATATTCTTTCTATAGTCGAGATGATGCACAAGCGTTAGAAATTGATAAATTAAAACATATTGAATTGTTAAATCCGGCCAGTCCGGAACAGGCTATTTTACGAAACACTTTAGTTGTAGATTTATTGAAAGCTGGGCGAAAAAATTTGAGTTATTATAAAGAAATACGAATTTTTGAGGTTGGTAAAATTTATAAAGACATTAAGGAAGTATTGCCACGGGAAGAATTATTTTTTTCTGGACTGGTCACTTACAAAGGGGAGAAAGGAGAGCAGTTTTACGAAGCTAAGGGATTACTAGATAGTCTTTTGGAATCTTTAGGAATGAGTGGTTTTTATTATGATTCAGAATTTTCTGAAGAAGAGAAAAATTTATTGCCAAATTTGCATCCTTCTAGGCGAGCTTTACTAAAAGATGAAAAGGGAGAAGTTTTTGGTTGGTTGGGTGAAGTGGATAAAAAAGCAAATAAATATTTTGGGTTTAAAAAAGTGCGAGGAGCTATTTGGGAAATTGATGTAGATAAATTAAGAGAGAAATTATTTGGCGATATTGTTTTTGAGCCTTTAGCTAAATTTCCATTTATGGAGAGAGACTTATCAATGAAAGTTGGTAATAGATTAAAGGTAAAAGAAGTGGAGGATGTTTTGTTTAAGGCTGGCGGAGAATTAATCCAAGATATTGATTTATTTGATTTGTATCTGAATAAAGAAACAGGTGAACGCTCGATGGCTTTTCATTTAGTCTTTGGAGATAAAAATAAAACTTTAACTGCCGAAGAGGTAGAGAAAGTTATGACTAAAATTATCAAAACTGTAGAGGGTGAATTAGATGTTGAAATTAGAAAATAAATTATTAAAAAAAATAATTATGAGCAGAGAACAAGAAATAAAAAATTTACGAATTGCAAAAATAGATAAATTGAAAGAAGTTGGAATGGAAGCTTATGTTGACCCGGGGTCTATTCAGCAGGATTTAACTTTGAAAGAAGTGGGGGAACAATTTTCAAAATTAGAAAAATCAGGCGAAGAAAAAACTATTGCTGGTAGGATAATGATAAAGAGAAGTGTGGGTAAGCTAGCTTTTTCTAAACTGTTTGATGGCACGGGGGAGTTTCAAGTTGTTCTAAGGGTTGATGAGTTGGGCAAGAAAAAGATGAAAATATTTGAAAAGCTTTTTGAT
>CAZRER010000018.1:0-9383 GCA_964599525.1 uncultured Bdellovibrionales bacterium | reverse complement strand
TACGAGAGATGAGCTGGAAAATAAAGCCATAGAGTTGGGAGAAAAAAGGGAAGAAGCAAAAAAGATGTCCGATTGGAATTTAATGGATTCTATTTGGAAAAAATCTGCCAGAAGAAAAGTTATTAATCCAACTTGGGTTACAAGATATCCTGGCAACTTAAAACCATTGGCTATTCAAAATGAAAATGGAACAGCGGAAGTAGCTCAATTAGTTATGGCTGGGTTTGAGCTTTCAAATCATTACGCAGAGTTAGTTGATCCTATTGTTCAGAGAAAATTATTGGAAGAACAAGCTGCGGCTAAATCTGATGGTGATGCTGAGGCAATGGAAATGAATAATTCTTTTATTGAAGCAATGGAGTATGGAATGCCGCCGATGACTGGAACGGGAATCGGCATTGACAGATTAACTGGTATTTTTACAGAACAAAATAATCTCCGAGACACAATTTTATTTCCGTTAATGAAGCCAAGAGGAGAGAATAGCAAAGAAAATAAATAAATTATTTAGAAACTATAGGAGTAATATTAAATCATAAAATTTGTGATAATGCTATTATAATTATAAATTATAAATTGTAAATTATGAATGTTAAAGAGTTTAGAAAAAAAATAAAATCTAATTCTAAAATTGTTATTGAAAATAAAGAATTTAAAATTCAGCAACTAGTTAAGTTTAGATTAGATAATGGAGATTATTATATGAAACTATTTCTTATTGGGGGATATGTTTTGGCTGATGATTTGGAAAGGAATATATTTATTTTAGTACGAGAAATTAAAACTGATTTTAAAGAACCATTTCCAGAAAGGATTATCTATTCCAACGAAGAATTTATTTTTACATACGATGCTCACGCTACGGCTGAAGAGGTTTGGGGTGTGGGAGTGTTCAGAGTTGGTGACAGTGAAAAATTTTGGGATTATGAAACAAAGGACGGAAAATATTTAAGTCTTGGGATGGACGATAAGACAGGCGAGAGAATGGATCTTGTTGGTAAGATAGTTAATATTGATGATGTAGAAATAATTAAATAATAAATATCTAAAATCAGTAAAGAAGTTAGTCCACGTTGTTTTTCTTAAGATAAAATCAATTAGGAAAATAGAGGGATTTTATGGGGTGGAAGATAAGGATATTTTATTGAAGGAGATTGATGAAATTTTAGATGGTGTTAGCGTAGCGTTTTAAATTAAGGTATTGTTACAAGTAGAGAGTTAAAGTAGATAGACAAATACATAGCGATATATAAATTTTACAAATCGTAAACTTGACAGGGGTAAAATAAAATGATAAACTGTAGGTAAGAATAAAACATACTTATAGTTCACAAAAATGAGAAAAAGCCCAATTTTACAATTATACAAGAGCAAGGATACAGTTTTTACGACTAGGGAAATAGCCTTGATTTGGCGTGAAGATAATGTCGCTCGTTTAAAAAATAAGATAAAGTATTATTTAGATAAAGGTGATTTAATTAGCTTACATAGGGGAGTTTATGCTAAGGCTGATTATAATATTCAAGAGGTTGGCGTTCAGCTTTATAAACCATCTTACATAAGTTTCGAGACAATTTTATCGCAGGCGGGAATGATTTTTCAATATTACGAAAAAGTTTTTGTGGCTAGCTATCTTTCTAGAGAAATTGTTTTAAAGAATAACCAAAAAATTAAATATCGTAAATTAAAAAATGACATTTTGTTAAATGAAAGAGGTATACAACAAAACAATGGAGTGGCTACAGCATCAGCAGAAAGAGCTTTTTTAGATATGGCGTATATTAATCCAAATTATTATTTTGATAGTTTAGCTGGGATTGATTGGGGAAATTGCTTGGAATTAGTAAAAATTTATAAAAATAAATCTTTAGAAAAATTAGTTAAAAATTATCAAAAACAATATGCTTAATTGGGAAAAGCACAAATTTAATATGGTACGAATTTTAAAGGATATTTATGAGCATCAACAACTAGGTGGTTATCTTGGTTTTAAGGGTGGGACAGCTTGTAATTTTTTTTATGGATTGCCACGACATTCAGTTGATTTAGACTTTGATTTATTAAATATAGAAAAAGAAAAGATTGTCTTCAAGGAAATTGAGAAGATTTTAAAAAAGTATAAAGAATTCGAAATTAGAGAGGCACAAATGAAAAGGTATACTATTTTTTTTCTTCTAAGTTATGGAAAGGGTGAACATACTGTTAAGATTGAAATTTCTCGTCGTTCAGCTGTCCCAAGTAAGTTTGTTGTTGAGGAGTATTTAGGGATTTCAATGCTAGTAACTACCAAGGAGGACGCTTTCGCTAATAAGTTAATTGCTTTGATAGACCGAAGAAAAGTAGCAATGAGAGATCTTTTTGATGTACATTTTTTTCTTTCGGATGGTTGGGAAATTAACGAAAAAATTATAAAAAGAAAAAGTGGGCAAGAATTAATTCAGTACTTAGATAGGTGCATTGGTTTTATTGAAGAGTTGTCGGATAAATATATTTTAGATGGTTTAGGAGAATTAGTAAATCAAAGTAAAAAAGACTGGGTAAGAGATAAGTTGAAAGAGGATACAATTTTTCTTATCAAAGCATACCAAGAGAGGCTAAAAAAGTAATTGGAAAAAGTTGCTAATAGGATATTAAACTAGTTAAGTAATATTATGAGCAAAAGAATTTGTATTTTTGGAAGTAGTATTGCCCACGGTTATAATGATAGTAATGGGGGGGGTGGTGTGATAGACTAAAAAGAGAATTATTTAAAGAAGGTATATGGTCAGTTTATAATTTAGGAATTTCTGGTGATACTTCTGAAAATGTTTTAGAAAGATTTGAATTAGAGTGTAGAGCAATATATCCAAAGATAGTTTTGATTGCTATTGGAATAAATGATTCAACGTTTGATATAAATATTGGGAAACATCGAGTGTTTTTATGTGAAACTAAAAAGAACTTAGAAAAATTAATTAGTATTTCACAAAAAAACGATATAGATATAGGATTTATTGGATTAACATTGGTTATTAATAAGTTACTCTCACCTGTTCCATGGGCAAGAAATCTATCATATAGCGATAAAGATGTTAAATTATATGATGAGGTAATTAAAAAAGTTGCGAAAGAAAATAATGTGCCATTTTGTTCAATGCACGATTTATTAAATGACAAAGATTTAGATGATGGGTTGTATCCAAACTCTCAAGGGCATAAAAAAATATTTTTTAGGGTAAAAGATTTTTTGAAAAAAGAATTTAATAATTTTGAACAATGAGAAAAACAGATATGCCATCAGGAGAAATTTCTTCGGAGAAGATTAAATTAGACAAGCAGTCTTTTGATAAAATCGTGATGATGGCGCTTGAGAGTGTTAACGGGGAGAAACTTTTTAAGTTTGATGACTGGAGGCTTGGTGTAACGTTGGTAGATGATAAATTTAAAGTAATCTTGAGCTTGGTTTTAAAAAGTACGTTAGATGATGATGGAATGATGCTTACTGAATATATTATTGATAGAGGGGGAAATGTTGAAGTTGTTAAGAGCTTGCAATCATTTGAAGAATTTACAGGAGAAGAATATAATCAAGCTGTGGAAGCGCTAAATTATATATTAGAAAATATTGGATAGTAATAAGTAATAAATAATAAGTAATAAGTAATAAGTAATAAGTAATTAAGATTATAGGATGTATTTAAAAATTCTTAATTCTTAATTTTTAATTCTTAATTAATGAAATGTTAGATCCAAAATTTATAAGAGAGAATGTAGCAGAAGTTAAAGAAGTAATTCGGAAAAAAAGATCCGATGTTGATTTGGATAAATGGTTGAATTTGGACAATAAGAAAAGGGAGTTGCAACAATCTTTGGAGCAGAAAAAGGCTAAGCAAAATCAAGCTTCGGGAAAAATAGCGCGGGCAGATAAAAAGGAGAGGGAAAGACTCATTCAGGAGATGAGTGTGGTAAAAAAAGAAGCGCAGAAAATTGAAGATGATTTAAATATTGTCTTGGAAAAATGGCAGGAACTTTTGATGAACATTCCTAATTTATGTTCGCCAGATATGCCTGAGGGGGATAGTGATGAAGACAATGTGGAAATTAAAAAATGGGGAGAAATTAGGGAATTTGATTTTAAAATCAAAGATCATGTGCAAATAGGTAAAAATTTAGATATTATAGATATCGAGACAGCGGCGGAGGTTTCCGGGTCTAGGTTTTTTTATTTAAAAAATGAAGCGGTGTTAATTCAGATGGCGATTGTTAATTTTGTTTTTGCCATTCTTACTGATGAAAAAATTATTGCTCGAATTATTGAGGATAATAATTTAAATTTAAAGCCAGTTCCCTTTCAGCCAATTCTGCCACCGGTAATGATTAGAAATGAAATACAGAATAAAATTCATAGAGTTTTTGGAGACCAAACTTACAAGATTCAAAATGAAGATTTAAATTTAGTAGCTTCGGCGGAGCATACTTTGGCGCCATATTTTATGAATAAAACTTTGGAAAAAAAAGAACTACCAAAAAGATTTATTGGATATTCTACGGCCTTTAGGCAGGAAGCGGGAACTTATGGAAAAGATATGGGTGGGATTTTGAGAACTCATCAGTTTGATAAATTAGAAATGGAAAGTTTTACCGATGCGGAGAGTGGGGTCGAAGAGCAAAAAATGATTGTGGCATTACAGGAGTATTTAGTGCAGCAATTAAAAATTCCTTATCGCCTGGTTCATGTTTGTACTGGAGATACAGGAAAGCCAGATTATGATCAATACGATATTGAATGTTGGATGCCGGCGCAAAATAAATATCGGGAAACACATACTTCAGATTATATGACAGATTATCAAATGAGGGGAATTAAGTCTTATTATAAAACGATGGGGGGAGAGAAAAGATTGTTGCATACTAATGATGCCACCGCTTTTGCTATTGGTAGAATTTTTATTGCTATTCTAGAAAATTTTCAACAAGAAGATGGGAGTGTTTTGATTCCGGAGGTGTTGCAGGAATATATGGGAGGGAAGAAGATAATTAAAAATTAAAAATGAAGAATTAAGAATTCAGGATTAAGAAATAGATGTTAAAAAATAATTTTCAATAATGGGATTATTTAGAAAAAATAAAAATAAAAAAGGTCGAGCGGGAAAGATTCGGCGAGCGAAGATAAAAAATGTTAGGGTTAAGCAAAAAAAACAAGCTAAAGTACAAAAAAGAAGGGCTATTCGTCGAAAAAAAGTTCAGACTGGACAAATAAATTGGAAAAAGGTAGGGGTAGTGTTTTTAATCCTTTGTTTTTTAGTGTTTACTAATTGGGTAATATTTTTTTCTGAAGCTATGAAAATCAAGGAAATAGATGTGATTGGCTATGATGACGTGGAAGAACAAATAATTTCTTTAGAAAATGAAGTGGGGCGAAAAAAAATATTTAATCAAGAAGTGGGGCAGAATTTGATTTTATTTTCATCTAATAAATTAGAAAAATTGATTAGAGATAAATTTTTTATAGTCAAAGATGTAGAAATCAAAAAAGTATTTCCAAGCAAAATAATCATAAAGGTAACAAAAAGAAAGCAAATATTTTTATGGAAACAAAAAAATAAGTGTCGTTTTCTAGATGAAGATGGTAATTCTTTCGAAAAATTTGATTGCCAAAAAGATGAGGATGAGTTATTAAAAATTTGCAAAAATAAAACTAAAAAACTTAATTTGGATTGCCAAGTTTTTTTAGCGACAGACGGTTGGGATGATAATATGGACGTTAGTTTGATTAATCCAATTATAAAAGCCACACAGCAAATATTAAGGGAACTAAAGACAACATTTTATTTTGAAGATGATTTGGTTATTGTGGTATCAAACCCAACGGCTAAGGAAATTAGGGTTAAAAGTAATAATCATGGAGAGCTTTGGTTTTCTTTGGATAAAAATTTAAAAAAACAATTGGAAGAATTTAGAATTCTTTTAGAACAAAAAATAGATTTAAATGATCTTGAGAATATGCTTTATATTGATTTGAGATTAAGTGATAAAATAATTTATAGAATGAAAGAAGGAGCTGACTCCTACGAATCTACAAATCCACTACAAATCTATGAATGATTTGCTTCTGCCTTACTAAGTGATATGTCATAGAATTGTAGTGAATTCACAGAACTTATCAAAATTAATAAAACAATAAATATATATAAACAAATTAACAATTAGGCTATTTGTATATTCGTAGTAGATTTGTAAATTTGTAAGTACTACAAAAAATGTTTAAAAAAATATTAAAATATTATGGGGGAATAGGGTTGGGGGTAATTGTTACCGTTGGAGTTATTTTGCGATTTTCTAAAATTTTATGCTTGAGAGATTTTTGGTATGATGAAGCCTTTACGGGAATTATTACCAGAATGTCATGGCCGGAAATGCAGTCAATGATTTTTCGTGATGTGCACCCGCCTTTGTATTATTGGCTTTTAAAAAGTTGGGCTAGTTTCGTGGGTTACTCTGGGGTGAGTTTGCGATTATTCTCTTTATTTATTGGGTTACTAAGTATTGTTTCTGTTTATTATGTTGGTAAAAAAATATTTAACAAGAAAGTAGGTTTGTTAAGCGCTTTTATTATGGCTATTTCGCCTTTTGCAATTCAATATTCTCAGGAGGCGAGAATGTATTCTTTGTTTGCTTTTATAACTATTTGGTTAGTGTATTTTTTTATAAAAGCCTTGCAAACAGATATGTTGGTATATTGGTTAGCTTGGGGATTTGTAGGTGGTTTATTTTTTTATACGCATTATTTATCTTTATTCTTTTTTCCCATTTTTTATTTAGTGGCCGTTTGGTATAAATTTTCTGAATTAAAAAAAGAGCAGGATATTTTTCAAGAAATATTCAGGAGTTTTTCAATAAATTATAAATTTTGGTTGGGAGTGGGGATTATTGCAATTTTCTTTATTACCTGGTTGCCAGCTTTAAAACAGCATTTATCTAGAGAAGGTTTGGGTTGGGTACCAGTGGCTTATTTTGGGGATTTACCGAGAACGATGCAGGTATTTTTCTATGGTCACCAACCGGGAAAAATTTTGCAGGCTATTCCTAATGAATTTAAACAACTGCCTTTTTCTTTAAGCAAGGAGGCATCGGGAAAATTGTTTGCTAACAATAGTTTAGGATTGTTCGTTTTAGCAGTTATTCTTGGCGGATTGGTTAATATTTTTTCACATAAAACTTTCGTTAAAAATATAAAAGATAGAAAAAATAAAAAAGTTTTCATTATTCTGACTAGTTTATCTTTTGGAGTTTTGTTTTTTCTAATATTCCTTTCCCAATTGGGAAAGCATTTTTATGTGGATCGTTATTTTATGCCAGTGGCGGTGATTATTTATTTACTTTTAGCAGCGATTGTTTCTGGGTGGAAAAAAACTTGGCAATTGGTTTTTGTGGCTGGTTATATTTTAACTCTCCTATGGTTAAAGCCAATTCCCTATGATTCTTCTTGGGTGCAGGTTTGGAGTGATACCTCACTTGTTAATTCTCAAACGATAGTAATCGCTGATAATGCCTTTGAATATGCTACGGCTCGTTTTCATTTTGGGGAAGGGCGAGTAAAAATGTATAATAGAGGAGAACCAAATCAAGATTTTTCTCTGTGGATTATTGTTAAACCAGAAGATCAAATTACTAAGTTGGATAATTATCTGCAACAAAAAAATGTAATTTATGTTGGTGCCGGGGATTGCCATTGGAACGAATACAATCTAAAACCAACAAAAAAAGTTGGAAGATTGCAAGTATGTAAAAATTAAACAAAATAAATTATTTTTTGCATTGCTTTTTTGTACAAATCATGTATAATATGATTAATGTTAGTTAACGTTAATTAATAAAATCAAAATTATGTACAAAACAATGCCAATTACTAAGGCGAGAATAAATTTAGGTGCAGTAGTAAAACGAGTAAGTTTAAAAAAAGAACCTGTTGTATTAAATCGTGACGGATATCCGGTGGCGGCTATTATTGATATTGAAAAATTAGAAGACTTGATGGATGCCCAAGAGCTTATTGCCGAGAAGAATAGTGATAATAAATTTGTAGAGTGGGATAAAATAAAATCAAAATATGAAATATAATATTTTATTATCAAAAAAGTCTGAGAAGCAACTAAATAAAATTACTAAGAATAAACAAATATTAATAGCAAAAGCTATTGGTGAATTGACCAATTTTTCAATTAAAGATTCTAGAAATATCAAAAAAATGAGAACACCTTTTTTGGGGTATCGTAAAAGAGTCGGAAATTATCGAATTCTTTTTGAGGTAGCGAAAGATGATAAGAAAATTATAATATACAAAATTGGACATAGACGGGATGTTTATAGATATTAATAACAAATCAAAATGAAAATTATAACGTGGAATGTTAATGGGTTGAGAGCAGTGGAAAGGAAGGGGGAGTTAGAAAAATTATTAAAAAAAGAAAAACCTGATATTTTGCTTTTGCAAGAAATTAAAGGAAAGCCGGAGCAATTTAGTAAATGGTTGACGGAAAATGATAAATACAAACAATTTTATCATAGTGCGGAAAAACCGGGTTATGCTGGAACTGGTGTTTGGCTAGAACGAAAATTTTTTGATAGTTTAAAAGAAGTAGAATTTAAAACTACAGTTCCTAAAGCACCAAATATGGACGAGGGGCGAGTGGCGCATTTAAGTTTTAAGATTAAAAGAACTGTTTATGATGTTCTTTCAATTTATTTTCCCAATGGGGGGAAGAGTGAACAGGCTTGGAAGGAGAAATTAATATTTTTTGATAAGGTTTTGGACTATATGAATAAACTTCGTAAACAAGGGCATAGGGTTATTGTCGGCGGTGATATGAATGTGGCTCACACAGAATTAGATTTAAAAAGAGCTAAGGAAAACGATGGCAACATTGGATTTCATCCCGACGAAAGAGCATGGGTGGATAAGGTTATCAAAAATGACTGGGTTGATGTTTGGCGAGAGAAAAATCCTGGGGTAACTGATGTTTACTCTTGGTGGAATGTCTATACTAGAGCCAGAGACAGAAACGTCGGCTGGCGGATTGATTATTTTTTTGCGGATAAAAAAACCTTTGTCCAGGTTAAGGAAGTGAAATATTTGAACAAACAAATGGGCTCGGATCATTGCCCACTTAAGATGGTAGTGAAAAGTTCTTAAAGTTTATAAGGTCTATAAAGTGGATTATACGCAAAACCATCAATTTCAAGTTGCCCCCTTTATAAAAGGGGTGTGGCGGTACGCAGATTTTATAGATTAATGATTTTACGTATGATCTAAATTTGTTAGAAGGTAGGTTGGGCTATTTGGGAATAGTTTTGCAGAAAGAAAAAAACTTAAAAACCCCCCAAAATTCTCGTTCCTCGAATTT
>CAZRER010000017.1:10582-13484 GCA_964599525.1 uncultured Bdellovibrionales bacterium | reverse complement strand
GGAAAAACATCTTTAGTAATATTTTGATTACTACAAATAAAAACCTTTCCTTCTTCGCCCTGAGATGGATCCTGTACTACACCTTTTTTATCAAAACAGAGTTTAGCTTGTATCATTACTTTTGTAAAATCAATTTGTAATAAAGCCAAATCTTCTCGCTGATGTATTTTTTTTATACTAAAAGCTGTTGCCAAAATAACCAAAACAACAGCTCCAATTTCCAATAATATTTTTCTTAAAAATTCATTTTTCATTAATTAATTTTTCATTTTATCAATTAAACTATTTTTCTAACAAACTCCACCTTACAAGTGCGACATTTATCTCACGACCGTGAGACAAACGTCACAATACTATAACACAACATTAATTATTTATCTTATTAACTAGCAAGAGAAAATAAATAGTCAAACAAATTTAAACCTCTAACGATTACGACAACAACGATAGGCTTTATTATTTGTAATATCCACATCATTAAAACTACCACTACTAATAGTCACCGCTTGTGTGCCACTTGTCAAATCACCAGTCCATTCTTCAGAGTTCCCGATACCTAAACTGGAATCTTTTTCTCCAGCCCCATATAATTCTGCTGCCGTACATAACCTATCCCCACCAGCAACACAAGATTTAGCAGCCGCTGTCCAAGTATTATTAGAAGAAACATTATTATCTATACAAAAATCCCCTACCCTCGTTTTATCAGTTCCACAATTCGGCATAGCATAGGCCTCTAAAGCTCGCCCCACTTCTTCAGAACCACTACCCAAATACCCTCTGGAACGAATAGCAACAATATCACCTACTTTGATATTAGAGTTAATTTTTACTCTACTACCAGGTTCAGCGCCTGGGCTAGTATTCCGTTGTAATAAGACAATTTTACAGCTACTAGATGATTTATCTGGGAACAATTCCGTTGGACAACTAACCTCACCACTACTAGCAGTATCACCGAAAATAGTCTCCACGGTATCATTTACCCCTGCATTATTAATCTTCTGCATTGCCCATTCCATTCCCGCATTAGCCACTTGAAAAGCCGTAACCGATTTTCTACTTTTAGTAGTCATCTTCCTTTCAATAATTGAGACAGTTGACAAAGCCACTGCGATTGATAAAGCACTAACTAGAGCCAACAGAGTCAAAACTAAAATTGATCCTTTTTGATTGTTTTTTATTTTTTTCATTTTATTTTATTACTATTTAAAAAAATATTAACTATTTAAAATTCACCAAGGATTATCCTCCCGTCCGTAATTTGCCAAAGAAACTCCCGACTGAATATGCACCGCCGATTTTTCATCAGGACCACCAGCATCATTATAGGTAATATTTAAATTAATCTGCACATAACCACGATGAGGAGTATCAGAAGAAATATCTGTTGGAAGTAATTTAAACTTACCGTCAATCTTAACTTTCCCATTTGATTTTCCTACAATTGACGTGAAACTGCTAGGACTAAATTTATTACAATCATGCGTCATTGAATAAGCACTGCTAAGATCAATAGCTCCCTGATTCAAAGCCGGCACAATTTTCGCCACTTGCATCTCGCCGTTATCAAATCCATAACAATATTTAACCAAAGTTTTATTATCTACAAAAAATAAATTCAACCCAGAATTAACCTCACCACCAGGACTAACAATCTTTGCCCCAGAACTAGTTCTAACTTTTTTAGCTAAATCATCAATAGCATAACGAGCATTATCCGTTGCCTCCTGAATAGCTTGCGATTTTTGACTGGCTTTGACACTATTGACAGAAAAAGAAATTATCCCACCGATAATAAAAGAAAAAATAGCCAAAGCAATAACCACTTCGATTAAAGTAAAACCGCCTGCGCCGATAGACTGCTCTCTCCGTTGGTAATTACTATCCTTTAAATGTTTTCTTAGCCCCTCAAAAAACTTCTTAAGGCGCAAGAATTTTAAGTTATAAATTTTAAATTTTAAATAAATGTTTAAATGTTTCAATGTTTATATGTTTAAATGTTTATATGCTTACATAATTTAATGCCTAACTATTTCAATATTAAATATTTTATTGATTTATTATTTATCATTTGTCATTGATTTATTATTGATCATTTATTTGCATCTTGTATCTTATACCTCATTTGTTATTTATTTGTATCTTGTCATTTGTATCTTGTATCTTATACCTCATTTATCATTTATTTGTATTTTTTCTTATTCCATTCTTAATTCTTAATTCTTAATTAATTTCCTACCTTTCCCAATCAGTCACCGTCGTTTCCGCCACCGCTTTTCTTTTTCCTTTATCACCCAACATAGCACTTTCCCATTCCACTGTGCAAGTTATTCTTAAAGTATCCACTTCGTTGTTTGGATCTGATATTTTATCTTCACCAACAACTTCACACCATCTTTCAAAAACCGGACCGACACAAGTAGCACCTGAACAATTAATTTTATACTCTCCTGCCGCACTATTATATTGCATTTTTTTATTACTGCTGATATTAATTTTCGTATTATCAAAATCAAAATAAGGATTTCCATTACTAATACCAGTATTAATTAATGGTTTATCATGTTCGGGATCGCTGCCATCCCAAACTCCAAATTTCAAATCATTATCCTCTTTTATATTTTTAATTAACTCCACTCCTTCCTGGGCTAATTCTCCCGCTACAATTTCATAACGACTTTCCGTATCGGCTCGCATTGCTCCTGCAAATAAAGAATAAATTCCCACAAAAACAACCGCCGTAATCATCATTACAATTACTACTTCGATTAGAGTATAGCCACTTGCGCCGATAGTCTGCTTTTTTTCCGCGTCTTTACTTCCACTTAAATTCTTCTTCAACGTCTCAAAAAACTTCTTAAGGCGCAAGAATTTTAAGTTATAAATTTTAAATTTTAAA
>CAZRER010000017.1:8711-10482 GCA_964599525.1 uncultured Bdellovibrionales bacterium | reverse complement strand
CTCAAAAAACTTCTTAAGGCGCAAGAATTTTAAGTTATAAATTTTAAATTTTAAATGAATGTTTAAATGTTTCAATGTTTCAATGTTAATATGTTTTAATATCCATCACTGTGAAGTTATTCTTCCAAATTTATTTATAACAACATTTTTATAATTTGGCGTACCAACCTGACTAATTTTTATTATATAATCAGTATCCGCTCCAATCACCTTTCCATAGGGAGAACGAAAAAATATCAAAACGCTACCATTATCAGAATAATTACTTATTATCACACCACTATCATCTTTTCCGCCTAAATATTTTGCATCATAATGATAACTATCACACCCTATATCTGGCGCTAAACAGACTTGATTTAAGCTGCCAATAATTCTACAATCTTCTGGCTTATTATTTTTAGAATAAGAATAAAATATTTGAATAGGCTTATTAACATTATTATCTACATTTCTCACCCCAAAACCACAAATAATCCGATTATTCCCGCCATCTTTAATAATCGGTGGTGACAAAGCCAGAGTTTGCGCCGTACGAACCATTCCTTTTACTTCCGCCGATGTCAATTTCAAATTTTTATAAATATCAGAAAATTTTACCAATTTAAAAGTAGCACTACTAATAATTCCAATCATTGCGATGACAATCACCATCTCAATTAAAGTAAAACCACTTGCGTCGATAGATTGTTCTCTTTTTATAATATTCAACTTATTTCTATTTCTATTTCTCATCCTATGTTCATTTTTATAAATTACATTCACCGCTTAAATTTTAAATTTTAAATGAATTTTCAATGACTTAATTTTTAATTTCTTAAATAAACACTTCACTTCACATCTACCTCCGTAAGATTTTTAAGCAACTTAAGAATCTTATTTTTATTATTTATACAATTTTTCCCCACAATACTAAAATCTCTTTTCCCCAAAATAAAACTATCAATGCGGCTATCACTAAAAATGGTCCAAAAGGAATTTTTGTCTTAGCCGTTACTTTACCAGCAATCAACAAATATACCGCTGGAATAGCTCCGAGAATATAAGCCAACAATAATAATAAATAACTATTTTGCCAGCCAACCAAAAATCCCAATAAAAATCCCAATTTTACATCACCACCACCAATCCACCGCCCCCTAGAAAACTGAAACATAGCCAAGAAAAATCCTCCCACAATCACTCCTCCTAAAAAATTTCTCGTTAAATCAGTCTGCACTGACATTAAATAATCAGGCGAAATTATATACTGATAGCCAAAATAAATCACTGCCAGGACTAGCCCTCCTACAACCAGCCCATCGGGAATAATCATAAATTTCAAATCCCAAACTAAAATTGTCAACAAAATAAAACTAATGGCCAGATAAAAAATTGTAGTGATTAAATTTTCCGTTGTCAAAAACCCAGTTAAACCTCCCGCTTGCCAAGAGGCTAATAAAAAACCAAAGGCAAATAATAGTTCCACTGCCGGATATTGCCAGGAAATTTTCTCTTGACAATGCCGACATTTTCCCCTTAACAAAATATAACTTATTAAAGGAATATTATCATACCAAACAATTTTTTGCTGACAATAATCACATTTGGACCGCCCTCTCCAAAAACTTTCCCCTTCCCTACTTTTTTTATCTCCCTTTTCATCTTTCTTTTTATTTTTCTTTTTATTATTCTTTTTATCTTCCCCTTCATTACCCTTTTGCCCCCCCTCTCTATCCACCACCACATTAGCAAAACTACCAAAAATCAATCCCAGGACAAAAATTATTAC
>CAZRER010000017.1:0-8611 GCA_964599525.1 uncultured Bdellovibrionales bacterium | reverse complement strand
TCCCATCATCCGATTTACACAAATAAATTTTATTCATCACATCCGAAAGTTCTAGCAGAGCCTTGTTTCCTTCGGCTCGTTTTTTTTGAGCGCTTAAGCTCACCATTATTGCCGTCGCCAAAATTCCAATAATTGCCATAACAGTCATCAGTTCCACTAAAGTAAAACCATAGTCGCTCTTAATTAATTTGCTTTTCATAATACCGTTTATTTATACTTATTAATTTGTTTTTTTATAATTCTTCTGTTTATCGCTCCAATTTAAAATTTAAAATTTTTAATTTTCAATCAATTCTAAATGATTTAATGAACCAATTTCTAAACAATACTCTTCAAATAATCCACAACTTATCACATTTATCATTTGTCATTCATTTGTCATTTGTTATTCATCATTCACTTGTCATTTATTTGTATCTTGTTATTTGTATCTTGTATCTTATACCTCATTTATCATTTGTTTTTCCATTTCATGAATCTAATTATTATAATTCACAGAACAATGCCCTTCCTTAACCTTACAAATAATATTCGCTACAGAATCACAATCAATCGCCAATACATTATTATTATATCCATTATAATCACACAAAGCATTACCATCCAATGATGGCCAATCCCCTGCTCCGTTACAAATCTTACCAGTAAAACCAGCAGCATCATTAATATCAGGAATAGGTTCCCCCCTCAAATAACAATCCGCCAACTCCGCCACCACACTATTGGCAGTTTTCAATGTAGCCGTAACTTTAGCCTTTTTTCTAGACGATCCCATACCAACCAAAATAATTCCCGCCAAAATCCCAACAATAGCCAAGACTAATAGCAATTCCACTAAAGTAAATCCTTTTGCATTATTTATATTTTTATATTTTTTATTATTCATTATATTTGTTAAATCCATTTTTAAATAAAATTTCTCAATAAATATCGTTAGATTAAAACACAATAATAAATTAACTTATGATTATTGAAAATATACTCAAAAACAAATTCGTTAAAATAAAAATTAACTTCTTTCCAAATATTAAAACCGTAACATAGATTTTTAACCTGAAAATAAACAAACCTCCAAGCTAAAAACCTATAAATGATTTCAATCTAATATACCAATTAATTACAATTTGGAAATTTACAACCTTCTATATTACATACACCACGACAATTAGTTCCTGCGTGTTCACCAGTATTAGCAAATAAAGTAATGACATAGTCTTCATTATCTTCATTAGCTACAGTCATAGTATTAGCAAGAGCAGCTCCATTATCTACTGATTTCATTGCTGGCATTTTTGAGCCACCATTCGGAGTACAAATATCATTACTACCCCCAGGTGTTAGGCTAGTATTTATTGTTCCTCCAGCATCTACACACATAGTAGCTGCCGTATTTATACTGTTCATCTGTTCTTTGAAATTAGTTAATCTTGCCCTTTGTCTCGCTGGCGAAATAGCAGCAAAAATTACCGCTGCCAAAATTCCAATAATGGCCATAACCAAAAGAAGCTCAACTAACGTAAAACCCTGCTTCGCAGACCAATCAGCCTTTTTATTTTTTCTTAAATTCATATTTCATTCACCTCCATTCTATTTTTATTTTTAATTTTTATTTATATATCATATCCAAATATCTAAACAATTTCTAATATTAATCCGCTCGCTAAAGGTCTGGCCTTAACACCTACAAGCCACGACTTCGTCGTAGCGGCTACGGAAAAGGCCAGACCTTGCTCGCTCTATAGTTCCTAAATTCCTAAATTCTCAACTTTCTAACTTCCTAAATTCTTAAACTCCTAAATTCCTAATCACATTATACCACACAAACCAATATTTCCCAAACTATAACTCCCTTGGCTGGAAAATTGAAAATTTCTTAAAACCCCCCAAAATTCTCGTCCCTCGAATTTTGACACCCTTTACACAGGGGGTGTTACAAGCAGCTATTTAATCGACATCGCCACCTGATAAATCGGCAATAAAATAGCCGAAACTAAAACCCCAACCCCAATAGCTAAAAATACCATTAATATCGGCTCAATCAAAGTAGAAAAATTCTTAACCATTCTATCTGCTTCTTTAGTATAAAATTCTGTAATTTTTCCCAAAGTAAAAGACATCCTTCCCGTATGTTCACCCACTTCAACCATTTGAGTCATTACCGGAGGGATTTCCTCATAACGGCCCAAAATATCCGACAAATTTCCACCCTTTTTAATTTCATCAGCGGCTGTTCTAATAATATATTTATAAACATTATTCCCCACCACATCTGCCGTAATTTCCAAAGCAATTCTAATAGGCAACCCACTTTGCAAAAGTGTTCCTAAATTTTCCGAAAAGCGAGCCACATAAACATTCTTTAACATCTTGCCAATAATCGGCACTTTTAAAACCATTTGATCAAATTGATTTTTTCCACTATCTGTTTTCAAATAATAAATCACCGAGGAAACACCAGCAATGGCTATTAAAATTACTGCCCACCAATAATTAACCATAAAATCACTAGTCCAAATTAAAATTCTAGTTTGCAAAGGCAACTTTTCTCCAGCCTCTTTCAATATTGATAATAACTGCGGGATTACCGTCACCATCATCAATGACCCCACCAAAATCATTGCCGTGATAATAAAAGCCGGATAATACATCGCCCCTCTCAAAGCAGAAGTCAATTCATAGTTTCGTTCAATATTATCAGCTAATTTATTCAAAGAATCCTGCAGAGTTCCCGAAACTTCTCCAGCCTTTACCATACTAATATAAAAATCAGAAAAAATATCTCCATGTTTTGCCAAAGCCTCTGAGAGTGATGAACCTCCATCAATATCGAACATAATTGATTTTAACTTCAAAGCAAAAAATCCATTCTCCGTTTGGTTAGCGATGGAATCTAAAGCAGCCAAAAGCGGTACTTTGGAATCAATTAAAGTTGCTAACTGCCGAGAAAAAACTACAAATTCTCTAGCTTTAACTCCGTTAACAATTTTTGAAAAAATAGCTTCTAAACTGTTTGGTTTAACCTCTTTCAATTTAATACTAGATAAACCATAGGTGACCAACATTCTTTCTGCTGAACGTCGAGAAAGAGTTTCCACTATTCCTTTTTGCAGTGTTCCCTCTTTGTTTATTCCTTCATATTTAAATTTCATTTATTTAAAATTAAACTTTATATAAATATTAATCTTGAACTGAATCCATAAACATTTTAAAAGCATTCACATCTGTAGCATACATTTGAGCTTCTTTCATATCCACCACGCCACTTTTTACCAACCTAGCCAAAGAACGATTGATACTAACCATTCCATCATTCAAGGAAGTTTCAATGACTGTACCGATTTGATGAGCCTGATTTTGCCTAATTAAATTCTCTACAGCTACATTTTTAATTAATACTTCCACCGCCGGTACTCGTCCACCACCTTTTCTTTTTAACAACCTTTGAGATACAATACCCAATAAAACATTAGATAATTGTGCTCTAATTTGATTTTGCTGATGAGCTGGGAAAATATCAATAATTCTATCTACTGTTTGAATAGAATCATTTGTGTGTAAAGTAGCTAAAATTAAATGTCCCGTCTCAGCAGCGGTAATAGCCGTAGAAATTGTTTCCAAATCACGCATTTCTCCCAAAAGAATAGCATCTACGTCTTGACGAAAAGCCGATTTTAGAGCCGAAGGAAAATCAGTAGCATCATCATAAACTTCTCGCTGATCTACTAAAGATTCTTTAGATTGATGTAAATATTCAATAGGATCTTCGATGGTAACAATATGATAACGCTTATTAGTATTTAAATAATCCACTAAAGCTGCCAGAGTAGTACTTTTCCCATGACCAGTTGGTCCAGTTACCAAAAATAATCCTTGACTTTTTTCCATAAAATCATAAATATATTCTGGCATACCTAAATCACTTAATGACCTAATCTCTCTCGGAATATATCTCAAGGCCAAACTAATATTTTCCTTTTGATAATATATATTAGCTCTAAACCTATCCCCTGAATCCATACTCAGAGAGAAATCAGCTGTTCGTTCCTTATGAAATTTTTTCAATCTCAACTCCCCTAAAACAACTCCAGACAATGCTTCCATGTCCTCTTTGGTTAATTTTGGCTCTCGATCTAGACGATACAATTCACCATCTAATCTCACTACTGGATATTCCCCTACAGACAAATGCAAATCCGAAGAACCCTGTTGAACCACATAGGCTAAATATTTATTTAAGCGTTGTTGTAATTGACTTTCTCTCATTTTTTTTATTTTAATATTTGTAGTGACTATTCAAAACTAACAAATTTTAATAAAACTATTTTATCAAAAGATTTATTGAAAATTACTAGGGTCTAAGCTTGGTGGATCCTTCTGTTCGTTATTATTTACAGCCATATCTTCTTCTTGACTTATTCCCTCTTGATGAGCATTTCCTTGATTAATTCCTTCCTGAGTTTGATTATTAGTCTCCGCTGGCATATCAACCTGTTTTACATATTTATTATTATCCTGTTCCTCTTCTTCATCATCATCTTCTGTCACTCTCTCCACCTCTTCTAGGGTAGTTAATCCAGTTAATACCTTAATTAATCCGTCTTCTTTCATAGTTGTAAAACCACTTTTTCTAGCCTCATCTTCCAGTTTAGTACCTAGAACTCCTTGAGTAATCATTTTACTGAAATCTTTGTCCACATCAATCACTTCAAATATACCAATTCTCCCCTTCATACCCTTGCCTTGACATTTAGGGCAACCAACGCCTTTATAAACAACCACTTTACTATTTGGATCATCAATATCCACCTCTACTCCTCGTTCTTTTAAAACATTTCGATTTACTGAAGATAACTCTCTCTTAATCTGTTGTTGAATTTCTTCCGACAAATCATCCATCGGTTTTTTACAATCCTGACAAATACCTCTAACTAATCGTTGAGCCATCACCAATCTTAATGATGAAGCCAATAAAAATGGTTGGATTCCCATATCAATTAATCTAGGAATTGCTCCCGCAGCAGAATTAGTATGCAAGGTTGATAAAACCAAATGTCCTGTTAAAGAGGCATGAATAGCTAATTCAGCGGTTTCTGAATCACGAATTTCTCCAACCATTATAATATCTGGGTCTTGACGTAAAACACTTCGCAAACCAGAGGCAAAAGTATAACCAATTTCTGGTCTCATTTGACTTTGATTAACCCCTTCCAAAACATATTCCACTGGATCCTCCAAGGTAATTATATTAACATTTTCCGTATTAATCATTCTTAACATAGAATAGAGGGTAGTCGATTTACCACTACCCGTTGGACCAGTAATCAAAATGATACCATATGGTTCATGTATTAAACGTTCAATAATCTCCTTGTCTCTTCCCTGAATACCTAATTTATCCAATTTCATCAATCCCTCTTTGGTATCTAAAATACGCATTACTACTTTTTCTCCATTCGAAGTTGGAAATGACGAAACTCGAAAATCAATAGTCCTCCCTAAATCATTAATTCTAAATCTTCCGTCCTGTGGCTTTCTTTTTTCATCAATTTTTAAATTAGATAATATTTTTACTCGAGAAACCAAGGCTGGGGCAATCTTCTTAGGAAGAGTAATAACTGTTTTCAAATCTCCGTCAATTCGATAACGCACCCTAACATGATCAGCCATTGGTTCAATATGAATATCGCTGGCATCACTATCGATAGCATTTTCCACAATAGATTCTACCATTTTAGATATTGGTGCGTCCTTCAATATCTTTACTGTTTCTTTTCGTTTTCTTAATTTAATTCCCCCAGCATCCTCATTTTCTTTTGATTGTTCATAAACATCTAGTGCACTTTCAACACCTAAAAATTTATTTTTAACCTTACTAATTAAACTATTAAAACTATTTAAATCAATGGGGTAAATTTCCAAACGCCGATTAACCTTACGAGAAAAAAACTTTAAAGCATTTTGAGTATTTAAATCAGATTGATTAACTACTGCTACTTTCACAGAATCATCCCCCATTTCAAAGGGTATAAATTGAAATTTACTTAAAGAATCTATAGAAACGGTATTTAAAACATTTTCTTTGATATCTATATTCTGCCAATCTATTTGATCATTAGAAGTCTGTTTTCCTTGAATAGACCCAGTTTTGCTAGAATTATTTTTATCCTCTACTAAAATATTATTATCTTCAACCATTTTAATACTTATTAATTATTCAAATAAATTTTCTTTACCAATACTATCCGCTTGCACAGGTCTAAACACTTCACTAGTAACAAATTTTTTCAATTTATTAATACTTCCATTATCAAGCCCTCCTGACAACAAACTCATTAAAACCTTATCTGTATCGATAGCTTGAGATAATTTAACATTCTTTTTCTTACCAGAGTAAAACACATTGAAATCAACCTTGGCAGAAACTACTTTTTCTGTATTCTCATCTTTCTGATCACCAGTATTTTTCTCAGCATTAATCTGCAAAGATTTAGGTACGATTACCCTATTTTCAATATCTAATTTACCGACAAAATCTTTAATCGTTGCATAAGAACCAATCGCTGTTAGAGAAATACCTATTGGCACACTACCAACATTACAACTTTGTTTTTTGTTAGAAGTATTTGACTTTTGACAAACATTACCCCCAGACTGTTCTTTTTGCACGCTAATATCACTAACTAAAATACCGGCCCGCTCGGCATTTTTATTTATCTCTGCTACCAAATTGTCATTATCTTTCACCAGTGGTAAAGCATTATTTATATAAGAACTAGTATTCTCGTCTAAATTCTTATATTCATTGTAAGCCTTATTAATATTGTTTAGTCCTCGCTGCAATTTAGCTTCAGTAGCAACTAATTTTTTCACTTCTTTTTTATCTGTCTGATATTTATCCCAGGTTGGCTTAGTATAACCAATAGAAACCCACAAAAAAACAAGTATGGTGAATGGTAAAAATAATAATTTAACGTTCATTTTTTTTTATTTATTTAATTAAATATAGTAAGATTTAATAAAACTACTGAATTTCCTGTGGAATTGTTTTATCCACTGATGTTTTTACCAATTTATCATTCTTTTTACCATTTACTTTCAGCGCAACATCAAATTCTAAAACTATTTCTTGATTTTCCTCGTTATTCTGATTATTTTTATTATTTTTATCTTTAAGAGCACTTTTTATTAAAATTGCCTGACCTTTGTCATCTAAATTATTGTAAGCATTTATTTGCTTAGCTAAAGTTGCTAAATCCTTAACATTTCCCTGCAGAGCTATTTCACTTAGATTATTTTTTTCAGTTATTTTTAAATCTGTTAAAGTAGTTTCCCCCAAAGTATTTTCTGAAAGACTATTTAATATATTAGTTTGAACAATTTTTGTATCTAGCATTGCATCAATAGACATTAAACGTTTTTGAAAATCATACAAATCTTGGAAATTTTTATTAGTATCCAATTCTCTTTTAATAGAAGCTATACTTTGTTTTAATCTACTCTTTTGCTTATCTTGACTTTTTTTAGTTAAAAAAACACCTCCATACAAAAGGGTGGTGACTAATAAGATAATAACCCCAATAACAATCGGCGCAACATTAGATCCATGGTTATAATGAGACGAAGACAATTCTCTTGATCTTAAATTTATTTTTCTCATCGATTTCTAAACTTTATCTAAATAAGCTTTACTTAACTTATTTATATAAAATTATTTTATTTTTTATTTTATTTTGTATTTTTTAATCTTCAAAGTTAGCCAAAGCCAATCCAATAGCGATACTTAATGATGAAGCATGTTTCAATAATGCATTTTTTGCCTCTGGTCTAAAAGCAATGCCTTCTAGAGCATTTCCAATCAAGGTTTCCAATCCTACCTTCTGCTGAATCGTCTCTTTCAATCCAATCATAGAAGCCGCCCCACCAGTTAGTATTATACCATTTATTTCAATTCCTTTAAAGTCCGATTGAAATAATTGCACAGTTTTTTTGACTTCGGTAATAAGTATAGCTAAAACTGTTTCCAGTACACCATCTTTGGAACCCGGAGTACTAATTTTAACTCCTTGTTCTTTTTTGATTTGGTCAGCTCTCTCGAAGCTAATTTTCATAGAATCAGCTATTACCTGTGTCATTTTATCTCCTCCAATATCTATGGTCCTATTTATTAAAATACTTTTATTGGCAGCTATTAACATATTACTCGTCTCATGTCCAATGTCCAAAATCAAATATACCCCATCTTTGTTACGTGTTAATGCTCTAGTCAAAGAGATAGAATCAATTTCTAATAAATTTACTTTCAATTTATTTTCCTCAAGAACTTTACTATATTGTTCACTTATCTCCTTCATTACTGCAATTACCAATATTTTAACCATTCTATTGTTGTTCTGAGATTGCCGCAATTCAGATCCCTTATCTTGGGTAGTTTGATTAACTCCCATACGCAAACTCTCCTCGTCTATAACCTGCCAATCATAAATAACATCCTCAATCTTAACAGGAATATATTTTGCTACCTCTCTTCTAATTACTTCTTCAAATTCATTTTCTGCAATATGTGGAACCTCTATTGTAATAATCAAAGAAGTGAAACTGGGAATAGCTATAT
>CAZRER010000016.1:0-13867 GCA_964599525.1 uncultured Bdellovibrionales bacterium | reverse complement strand
TGGCTCTAGCACAAAATTTATTTGGAGGAGAAATTGAAGATGAAATAGAAGGTCTTTCAGGAAAGAGGATTATTGGTACAGTGGAAAAAATTAGGATTACTGGGAGAAATAATAGAGAAATTAAAGTTGAAGCAAAAATAGATACAGGGGCTGACCGAACTTCAATTGACGTGGAATTAGCCAGGGAACTGGGATTCGAAAAAACGGTTGAAGAGTTTGAAAAGAGGAAAGTTGATTTTGAAGAGATAAAACATTTAAGAAAGAGTGAACGATGGAAGATGTTTAAAGATATACCATATATTGAATCAACAGTGATTACTCATTCATCTCATGGAACGAGCTATAGACCAACGGTGAAGATAAAAATGGTAATGGATAAAAGAGTCATAAACACTAAAGTTACAATTGTCAATAGAATGCGATTAAAATATCCTATTATTATTGGTAGTAGGAATTTAAAAAGATTTTTAGTGGAAGTAAAGTAGCTATTTTGTAAACTTATAAAATGATTCTTGAGTTCATTTTTTAGTTGCTTAGAGATGGGTTATTGGTAAATTAGTTAAACGCTACTAATGTGTCTTGGAAGAAAGTTTATTTAAAAAATAAATTAATAAAATATGAAGATAATATCTGTAACTGGCACTAAGGGAAAAACAACAGTTGTTAGAGCTTTAGATTATGTTTTGCAAAAATCAGGCGGAAAAACTTTAAGGGTAGATACAGATGGACATTATATTAATGGCAGACAAAAAAGTACTTTAGAAGATAGTAAAAAACTTTTTATGTTAGTGCCAACAGTTTGTCCCGGAAAATATCTACTCGATGCTAGAAAAATATATCCTAATTTTACAGCTATTTTTGAAACGGCTATCGGTAGTAGCGCTAGTGCTGGTCTTGGCTATGGCTTGCATCAAATTGGTATTTTTACAAATATTTTAGAAGATCATTTGAAAGCCAGTAAAAGATTACAAACTAGAATGGATTTAGCCATTGCTAAGAGGTTTATTTTTAACAGAATTGATGTTGAAGGGACGGTAATTTTTAATGCTGACGATAAGTATGTTTGTTCGCAAATTAAAGCAGTGCCAAAGTTTAGAAAGCCAGTGTATTTTTTGCCAGTTGGATTGGATTTTAAATATTTTGATTATAAAAAGCATCTTCAGAATGATGGTAGCTTAATAACAACGAAAGGAGATTGGGTAGTTATTAAAAGTAAGACTAAGATAAAAAAAATTGTGAAAGTTCAAGATATAGTCTGGACATTTAATGGACATTTTCAACCATCAGTTTTCAACCTTATGTTTATTATTGCTGGGTTATATGTTCACAATGAAGGAATGATAACTAAACAAAATTTACAATATTTAAAACAGTATCGTTTTGATAAATTTGGTGGAAGATTAACTTTGCTAGAGAATAAAAAAGGAATAAAAATTTTGATTGATTACGCCCATGAGAAATTTTCTTTAGAAGAGGTCGCTAATTTAGCTAAAAAAATTATATCGGGAAAAGTTATTGGGGTGGTTAGATTAGCCCCAGATAGACAAGATGAAATTATTATTGAGACAGGAGAATACATTGCTAATAAGTATGACGATTTAATAGTTTACGATAAGATAGATGGAGTAGTACGCAAAGAGTATAAAGGGCGTAAGTCATTTTTTAATAGGAAAATAGGAGAAGTGTCAAAATTATTTACTGAAGGTATTAAGAAGGTGAAGAAAAATGGTCAAGTAGAAAATATTATTCGTGAAGATTTAGCAATTAAACGAGCCAGTGAAATAGCAAAAGAAGGTGATTTAGTAGTAGTTATTTGCGGTGATGATCATCGGCGCACTATAAAGTTAGTGCAGAAGTATTTTAAAGCTAAGTTTGTTTAAAAATTTTTAAAATAAACCTCTTGGGAAAGTAGTTCCGTTACGAAAATAGGAAGTTGTCATAGCTATGGGTGATCTCTCCTAAAGGGATAATAGTAAGAAATATTTTTCGAAGAAGTTTAATAATAATAATGAGAAACAGAAAATTTATTCTATTTACAGACAATCCTAAAGATCATCGGGTTAGAAGATTTAAAGAGGAAAGTAAAAAAAGGGAATTAAACTTTGTAGTTATAAATATCTACCGAGCAATTTTAACTGATAAAAAAATTTTTGAAGAAGATGGGAATGAAATAATTATTAATCAAGAAGATATTGTTTGGGCTTTATCGAACTTAACTACTGGTCATTTTATTGCTAAAAAATTGAAGATGCAAAATCTAACCATTTGGCCAAACGCAGAGGCAGTTGACTTTGCCGACAAATTTTTTACCAATATGTTTTTTTCTAGTGTTGATATTCCTACGCCCAAAACAGTTTTAGTAAATTCTTACCACATAAATAAGATTGTAAATAAAATTGGAAATTTTCCATGCATAATAAAGAAAAACGTTAGTACTGTAGGAAAATTTGTAGAAATCGTAAATAGCAAGGAAGAAGCCGTGAAATTTATTAAAAATTCATTTGATAAAGCTAAAAATAATATATTGCCGTTAAATCGTTTAAGGTTTTTGTTGCAAGAATTTATAAAAGAATCAGCTGGGACAGATTACAGAGTTTTATGTTTAAATGGTGAGATAATAGGTACGATTAAGAGAACGGCTAAGGAGGGGTTTAAATCAAATGTTTCTTTAGGTGGAACGGCTGAGCAAGTAAAAATCGATGATAAATTGAGGGAATATTCGGAAAGAATTATGAAAAAGGGCAATTTGTTTTATGCTGGGATTGATTTTATTAAGAGAGGCGATGATTATTTAGCAATTGAAGTAAATACTTCAGCTCAATTCAAAGGTTTTGAAGCAGCGACGGGTATAAATGTCGCCGGAAAAATTATTGAGGCATTATTGGAAAAATAAAAATTTAAATACTAATTATTAATTTTAAAATTATGAATGAACGATATAATCCAGAAAAATTTGAAGTTAGTTTTGAGAGATATGAAATTATAGAGGGAGATATTTCTAATGCATTATTACAACTTCTTTCTGCTGAGTATTATAAATCTACCAACAAAAAAATAGAAGGAGCAGCTTTTGCGGAAAAATTATTTGATGATTTAAGAAGGGAGGTTTTAAACAAAGGGGAAGATCCTAGTCAGATAAAATTAGAAAATTCTCCGACATTTTTGGCAACTGTAATGAAAAATCCTAATATCAAAGGGATTATTGATCCAGATAGCAGTGGCAATATTAAACATAAAAAAGGGTTTAACGCGGAAAAAGTAGAGAAGTTAAATCAAGCTATTAAGTTGTATCAAAAGAAAATAGTTGAAATATTACAAAAGGAAATGAAAGAAGAAAAACCGTTTTTGCATACAGTTGTTTCTGAAGGACGGAAAGAATATACTACGGAAGACGGAAAGCCAATAATTATTATTTCTGGAGGGATGAGGAATGGTAGATTACCAGCTGATCCTAGAGTTTTACGTTGGTTCACTGAGCAATTACAAAATAAGTTGGACGCAGAAAATATTGAAAGCAAGGTAAAAATTAACCAAGAAGGGAAACCTCTTTGTGGAGCCGTTGTGCATACTGGTCGAAGAGAAACGCTAGGAAATTTGTATCAATTTATTAAAGTAAAAGTGCCAACAAGGTTATTAAAAGATAGTATAATTATTGATAAAATAGCTCAAATATTAGTTGAATTTTCTGAAAGGCATCCTGATCAGGAAAGTTTTAATGATTTTTTGAAAGCCAATACTACTTTAGAAGATGTAATTCGTTTGGAGGGTAAAATGTATTTTGAGAATGGTTTACAAGAGTCAGAAGAAATTGCTGAAAGTGAGGTGGCTATGAGTGGTAACTTGCGGCGAGCTTTATTTTTGCAGGTTGGTGACCGAGTAAAGGTTTTTGAAGCTGGTAGTCAAGATAGTGATAATAGGAAAGGGGTGTTTTTAAAGGTGATTCCAGCAAAAATTAAAGATAAAAATGGAGATAATAGACCAGAAGAAGATAGAGTAGGATATCGTTTGCCAGCTGTATCACAGGAAGCTCTTAAGAATTTTGGAGGCAATAAAAAAATTGTTATTGAAAAAGTTGAGTCTAAATAGATGACGGAATTGTTTTTATGTAAGTGATTATTTCAGTAACTAAACAAGGGGGTATATGGAGATAGTATTAGAAGTAGTGGGAAGAGTGATATTTTAGTTGTAATTTGCAGGGATAGAGTTACTTTTTAATTTTAATAACCTTTATAAAATTACCAGGGCGGTTTCCGATGTGTTCTTCGAAGACCGTCTGTTTTTTTATAAAATCTTTATCATAATATTTTTGACGGGTTATATTGTAAGGATTATTTTGCCCAACTGGATAGAATTTCCTGGTTAGCATACCTCGTCGTGAAAAAACTAAATAATCAACATTGACAGCGTCAAGATAGATTTGATTTGAGACGATACAGTGTCCAACAAAAAATTGACAAACACCTCGATGATCAGTCCAGATAGTAATTTCATTTGGGCGGGGAAGGGAATTAAGAAATTCTGCAGCAGAGTAAGATCCATAGCCCCAAGAATCAGTTACAACATATTTATGAGGCAATAGGGTGCTGTGATAATTAAAATAATAGGGTTTAATATTCCAGAGGGTTAAAAAACCAGTCAAAATAAAAATAAAAATAAAAAAATATTTTATTTTTGATAAATCTACTTTATTAATTTTTTTGTTATGCTTTATCCATAGAAAAAATTCATAAGCACCGATTGCTCCTAAAATTGAAAAAAGTGGGAAAAGCATAAGGCTATATCTAATGTTTACAAAAATGTCAGCCATTAAAGCTCCGGCAAAGAAAATTAGAGGCATAAAAACAGAACTAAGGTAAATAAAGGATAATAATTTTTTCGTATAAATTTTATTATCTAAAATTCTTGCCCACAAAAAGAATACAAAAAATATGATAATGGGCGTCAGAGAAAAAATTAAATTTTGAGCTTGAACATTCAAAGCTTTGTATAAAAATATAGGTTGAGAATCGCTGGCAAAATCAGGAAATGTTAGCTTACCACTATTACGACTTATTTCCTTGAGATTATCTAGGGAAAAAAACGGAGTATTGGTCCAAGCGTTAATAAATGAGAAAATAAAAAGAGAAATTGTTAGAAGAAGAAATGTGTTCAAAATATATTTAGTAGTTATTTTAAATTTATTCATCAACCGTATGGTCAAAAATGGTAGGACGATGGTTACAATAAAAAAAGTAAATACTGAAAAAGGAAGCATTAAGTTGGTCTTGTATTTCGTGGCGGAAACAAAAATTGTACTATGCAGTTTGAAAGTTTTGATAAACACATCCACGATTGGCGCTAGAGCTGGAGAATAAAATGTTCCATAAAGAAAATGTTTACGCACCTGAATAACTTCGGGCATAAATAGGGCGAAAATTGCTGTGGCGATAATTGTTAAAATAATAAATGGTCGGGCGTACTCATGATAATATTTCTTTAATAATTTCTCCCAATCTGTAATATTATCTTTTTTTGTTTGTGAAAAATAGGTATGTAGCACAAAAATGATTGGATAGAAAATAAATAGTAGATTGGCCGTATATTTAGAAAGTAAAGAAAACCCCGTTGATATACCAGTGATTATTAAGAATTTTTTCTTTTGTCGCAATAAATAAGTTGTGAAAGAAAGTATGGCTACTGTAGTAAACCCCCAGAGAAAAGCATCAGGATTAATAATTTGACTAATGCCGATAATAATTGGATTGGCACCAATAGCTATGATACCCACAGAGGATATAAAATAATTTTCAGTTAAAGATAAAAGTAGCCAAAAAATCAAAGGCAAAATAATAAAGGCATTAAAAAGTAAGCCAGGAAATCTTAGTTTAAAATTCATAGTTTCAGTATTTTCTGTGTGATAAATATCATATAATTTTTTCCCAGAAGAAGTGTTATCTTGAAAATACAGGTACTTTTTTTCGGTTTTCAAATCTTGATGTTTGTGTGGCTGAAAACCAAAAGGAACAGTAATTCCATCAATAAGGGCTATAGTAACCCCAGGTTTATCATTAAGTCGAGTTTTTTTCCAATTGTTATTTGTGAAGCCTTCTTGTATGCCGTGATAATATTTTTCAATGCGGTCATATTTCCAAAAATGTTCATCGGTTGTTTCAAATTTTGCTAAGTGGTATAATCCAAAGCTTACAAAAATAGTGATTGCAATAATAAGAGTGAAATATTTTTTAAAAGTAGTTGCCATAGTATTTTTTTAAATTAAAGATATATTTAAGGACAAGTTTATTGTAAAAATCAAACTACCTATTCATATTTAATAAGTTCCTTGTCTTTTCTTGTATTATTCTCGAAACTAATATTAATATTTTGCAGTTTTTTATTAGTAGTATTTTTTATTTTAGAAGTTTTTTGTTGTGTAGTTACAGTGATATTAGATAAGTTAATATTTTTGATGGGGTGATTTGTAAATCCATTAATCATAAAAGTCCTAAGGACTTTGTTAGCAGTAACATTATTAAAGGTAATATTTTCTATTTCTGGATATAATTCAGATAGTATATCTCCCTGGCCAATAGATTGGCGATAGTGAGCATTGATTCTAAATAAATCACTTCTTGTTTCATCGGCGTTTAATTTATCTAAATTAATATTACGAATATAACCTCCTCGACCAGGCCTAGTTTTAATGCGTAATCCAACATCTGCTTTAATTATGGTGGTATTCTTAATAGTAACGTTTTCAATACCACCGGTCATTTCGCTACCAATAACTATCCCTCCATGAGCATCATTCACAACGGTATCTTGAATAATAATATTTTTGGTTGGTTTATTGACCCGACGCCCATCTTCATCAGATCCAGATTTAAGCACAATAGCATCATCACCAGTACGAAGGGTGTTGTTTTTTAAAGTAATATAACTAGAAGAGTCAATGACTATACCATCTGTATTGGATCCATCTGTGTAAATGTTTAAATTCTGAATAAGTATATTATCGCTATAAAGACAATGTATAGTCCACATGGTGGAGTCTTGTACGCGTATATTATCCAGAACAAAATTCTGGGTATTGTAAAGTTGCACGAATGGTGGGCGTAAGCCATCGGACACTTTTCCAAAAATCCGGTTCGCAAGAGGAATTACTTCCTTGGAAAATTTTAATAATTGTTTTTTAGCAGTATTCTCATATTTATCCCAGTGGTGCCATTTTTTTGGTTCTTCAATCTTAATTTTGCCTCCCCCGATTATACCGCCGCCAGCAATATTATCAAAATAAATAGGGGCTGAAAAATTTATTAATTCATAGCCTTCAAAACGGGAAGGACGGAGTGGTTTGTATAGTTCTGGGTCGTAGATAAAACTTAGGGTAGCTTGCGGGTCGATTATCAGCCAGCTATTATCCTTATTAAAATAAAGACTACCTGTATACCATGTTCCGGATGGAATAAACAAACCATGATCAGAATTGACACATTCAGTTATTGCTTTTTGAATGGCTCGGCGGTTTTCTTTTGCTTTCGAATAGTCGTTAGCTACTGCTCCAAAATTTTTGATATTACAAAGATTGACAGGAGATGTTACCGTTTGCTTGTTGGGTAAGGTAAAAGTGTTAGGACTAATTGTTTTTTGGGAAAAAGTTTTCTTAACTGAAATAAGATTATTTTTTGCAGCAACAAATCCAGCTATCACTAGTATCATAAAAATTAATAATATCCAAGATGTTTTTTTAATTATTTTTTTCATCTAATTTAATAATTTTAATATAACTTTTTGGGCGGTTATTTATCTGTAATTCCCACCAAGGATTATTAAAAACGTCGCCTTGATAATAATAAGCTGGTTGATGTTTGGCCAGATTTTCCGTTCCTTTTAACCATTTGAAAAATCTTCCTCTGGCCACATTGCGTCTTGTGACGATTATAAAATCGGGAATGATTTTATCACGATCAATTCTTCGACTACCAATACAATGGCCAATAAAATAACGACAAAAAGCTCCGCGATCAGACCAAACTTTTAAATTTTGTGCTTGGGGTAAGGAATTCAATTTTTTAGCAGCTTCATAAATTCCGTAGCTCCAGGAATCACTGAGGGCATACTCTTTTGGTAAAAATTTATTTTGAAAATTAAAAAAGAATGGTTTGACGGAAGAGAGAATTGTAAGATGGTAAATGGTAATTATAATTATCACTATAAAAGTAATCCAGGGGAGCATCTTTTTTTTGATAATATTTTTTTTAATAAATAGCTGGTCAATTATAGTAATTAAAGCTAAGGAGCAAAGTAGTGCGAAGAGGGGATAAATCATAATTGAATAACGAACGTTGACGAATACTTTAGCCAATAATCCACCAGCAAAGAAAATAAAAGGAACTAGAGAGATAAATATTATTTCAGCGCTATAGCCAATTCTTTTGGGTTTAAGAAAGGCAAATAGCCAAAAAAATAAAAGTAAAATTATATTTAAGGCCGGCAAAGAAAAAATAAAATTAAATGATTCGGTGGCCAATTGTTTGGCATAGGCAATTATTAGGGGGTCATGATCAGTAAAATAAAAATGTAATTTTTTTGTGCTGCCAATTTTTTCCTTTAAGTCATCGAGAGGAATTATTTGGGAAATATGTGTAAAAGCATTAATGATAGCAAACAAGAAGAGAATAAGTAAACTAAAAGAGACTATCTTAATTAACCAAAAGCGATAACGACGTAGTTGGCGACGTATAAAAAACATTAGGCGATTGTTCAAAAGGTAACTATCAAAAATTAAAAATAAAAATGATATAATTAGAGGGATAATAATTGGTTTAAGAGCTGGAGAAAAATAGGTTCCATAGGCAAAATGTTTTGGTTTTTTCCAGGATAGTAAATCTGGTGATTGAATGACTGCTGGAAGAAAGATAGCAAAAATTATCCAAGAAATTAAAATAATGTAAAAATAATTTTTCAGAAAATATTTCCAGTATTGTTTGGAAACTTTCTTGTTGTAAATCCAGTAGAGGAAAGCAATTAGGCCATAGAATAAAAATAGTAAATTTGCAGTGTATTTACTTAATAAAGAAAAGCCAGTGAGTACTCCCGCTATCCAAATAAATTTCCTTTGTTTTGTTTTTAGTAGAGCAATAAAACTAAAAAAACTTCCAGCGGTCAAACTCCATAATAAAGTATCTGGATTCATAATTTGTCCAACTCCAACTATAATTGGATTTAATCCTAGGAATAGGGCAAAAAAGCTGGCTATTCTTTTGTCTTTGAAAGATTTATAGACTAAATAGACTAGTAAGGGAATCATTAGTAATCCATTAAACAATAAAAGAGGTAGACGCAGGGCAAAGTTAATAGATTCAGTTTGTGCTACGTCCCAGACTTTAAAAAGGCCACCATTTTTGGCTTCTTCTTCAGTTAGTCGCTGGTCGAGAGGGTTATTAATAAAGGGTAGACCCATTCCAGAAATTAAAGCTAAAGAAACTCCCGGTTTATCATTAATATAAGTCGTTTTCCAATCTCCTGTTTTGAAGCCATTGCTAACGCCTTGCCAATATTGGGGGATGCGTAAATTTTTCCAAAGATGTTCATCGCTAGTTTCAAATTTTGTTAAATGATAAAAGCCAAAACTTAGAAAAATAATTATAGACAAAAACAATGAAATGAGAGTGTGATTCTTTTTAAAATAATTTAGTAGGTTAGTCATTTGAGTATTATTATATTATTAGATTTAATTATTTTTATGTATTGTTCAGTTCTATTACCGAGGTGTACTTCAAATTCAGTGGGAGGGTTGGTTGAGTATAATTTGTCCAGTTTTAAAGGGTATTGACTATCAACAGCTAATTGTTGATTGATTAAACGAGTGGTTCTATGTTTACGTCCTCGGGAGGCTACATAATAATCATAGATAGGTCCATTTTTAATGAAGCTCTTTAAGCTGGTAGCATTGGTACATTTCCCAACAAATAATCTACAAACCATATTTCGATCAGACCAAATATTTAAATTTTCAGCTCCCGGTAGGTTATTTAAGTATTGGACAGTTTCATAAATGCCATCTCCCATATCCTTAAGGTTAATGAGATGTTTTTGGGGGAGTAAAGGGTTGTTATAACTAAAATAATAGGGACGAATAGAATAAAGAGTTGAAAGTGAAAATAGTCCAACGAATAATATAAGGATATAAAAAATAAATTTATTTTTTATCTTAAATTCTAAAAATAAATAATACCAACCATAGCTAGCAATTATTAAAATTAAAGGATAAAGAATAATTTGATAACGAACGATTGGTACGGTGATACTGAAAATAGAGGCTGTATAAAAAATAATAATAAATAAAAATAAATACCAGATATATAGCAAAATAGAGGTAGTTTTTTTAAGATACGCCATTTTCCAACTTGCTAGGCTGGCCAGCAAAGTGCCAATGAGAGCAAGTGGAGAAATCCCAAAAATTAAAACATAAAAACTAGTAATGAAAGCTTTGAAATAAAGGATAAAACTACCATCGCGGATGGAGGTTTTTGGCGAAGAGATAATACTTTCAAAATTTATGGGGGCGTGAGCTAGATAAACATTATATAAAGTAATTAAAATTGTAATTGTAAACACTATAGGTATAGCTATAATAATAATATATTTTAATTTTTGTATTTTTGCTATAATTAAAGTGGTTAAAGATGATTTATTAAAAAAATAATCTAAAGTTAATAAGCTAATAAAAATAGTAAAATATTGCCAAATTGGTTCAAAGGGTTGGCTCCAAAGTGTTCCAATGAGTAGTCTTTCTGGCCTTACCCATACTCCTGGGAAAAAAATATAAAAAATTATTAAAGAAATTAGGGTTATAATTGCTAAAGAAGAAAGTGATTCACGAATATCTTGTTTAAGCTCCTCTGAGTTTTCTTCTTTGCGGAAAAGATTTTGGGTAAAGATAAAAAGTAGAAAGAATACAAACAGAATGTTGCTAATGTATTTAGTTAATAGTCCCCAGCCCAATAAAATGCCACTTAAATAAAGCCACTTTAATTTTTTTGTTTTGTGAAAATTGAAATAAGATAGTATTGTTAAAGGAATAATAGACCAACTAAGAGAATCTGGATTTATAAAACGACTGGCACCAAGCAGAATAGGAGATAGGCCAATAAAAATTGTAGAGAGGAGTCCTATTTTTGCGTTAAATAAATTTTTAAGTAGATAATAGAAAAGAAGGAGAGATAATGAGGTAAAAATTAAAACTGGTAGACGCATAATAAAAAGCATCTGCATTAGGTTTGACAAGCTTGGACTATTTTCTTTTCTAAAATCTGAGGGGATTGTAAAAAATAAAGATGGTCCAGAAATAAATGCTAAACTAATTCCAGGTTTATCACTGGGGCGAGTATTGTACCAATCTTTTTCAAAAATATTTGTCCAATATTTTTCAATGCGTTTTGAGTTACCATAGGTCCAAAGTCTCTCATCTACATAGGTTGATTTATTGAGATGATATAGTCCAAATAAAAAATGAGCTGTAACAACAGAACTCAAAATTAAAATTGTAAATAATTTAGGTTTAAGATTTAGAGACTGATGATTTGATGGAGAAATATTTTGTGATTTGTGAGTAGCTTTATATTTTTTAATGTATAAATATAATATATAAAAAGCCAAAGATAGAAACCAGAGATTAATAAAAGTTGTAAAAATCCAGTGTAGGATATGCGTTCGAAATGAATTAGTTATAGTGTTAATTATTATTAAAATCACCTCAGTCGGCAAGGTGTATATAAAAAGTTTTTTTAGGGTGATGATAGTTTTTTCTTCCCAACTGGCATCTATTTTTTGAGAAGACATTTTATAATTAGTTTCAAAATATAAAGAAATTAATAGAAGGGGAAATGATAATAAAAATAAGGCATAAAAAATTTGTAAAGGAACAATGTTCAGATGCAAATCAATTAAAGCTGGTATTTTATGAGTAGAGACACCAAGGATACTCAAGAAAAAGGTAGTGGCAAAAATATATTTTAAAAGGATATTTTTTTGAAACATCGTGCGGATCATATTTTTTTAAATATAATTATTTTAAATCATTTCATAATTTATTATAGTACAGAAATTCAGAAGGAGCAATTGAAATTTGGATTTCTCTTGATATAATTTTAGAAACAGGCTACTATTAAATTATGAAAAATAAAAAATATTTTGTTTATATTGTGCGTTGCGTTGATAAAAGTTTGTATACGGGAATTACAACTGATATTCAACGACGGTTAAGAGAGCACAATGGTTTAAGCAGGAATAAAAAAGGAGCAAAATATACAAGAACACGCAGACCGGTAAAATTAGTTTACCAAAAACAATTTAACAATCGGCCAGAAGCGATGAAGGAGGAAAGTCGAATTAAAAAGTTAACTCGCAAGAAAAAGGAAGAGTTGCTAAATATTAAGAATCATACAATGAATAAACAATTTGAAGATTACAAATTAGAAAATGGAGTGAGGGTTATTTTAATTCCGGATGATAGAGCAGTGGCGGTTTTAGCACAAGTTTTAGTGGAGGCTGGTTCCGCCTATGAGAATAAAAAAAATAATGGTATTTCTCACTTTTTGGAACATATGGTTTTTAAGGGAACTAAAAGACGCCCAAGTACCAAAATTATTGCCGAAGAGGTTGATGGTCTTGGCGGACAAATGAATGCTTTCACTGGGCAGGAAGAAACAGGTTATTGGATAAAAATGCCTAGCGGTTATGGGGAATTAGCTGTGGATTTAGTGGCGGATATTTATCTTAATCCTTTATTGAAGCAGGAAGAAATTAATCGAGAACGAGGCGTTATCTTACAAGAGTTGGCTATGTATGAAGATTTACCAATGCGAAAGGTTGAAGAGGAATTTGGGGAACTGCTTTACGGAGATCAACCAACGGGCTGGAAAATTATTGGCACGAAGGAGAATATTAAAAATATGAAACGGGAGGATATGAAGAAATATATGGAACAAAGATATTTATCAAAGTCTACGGTGGTGACGGTGGCAGGAAATTTTCAAGTGGATAAAATAAAGAAGCAGATAGAAAAATTATTTGGTGCAAAAAAGAATAACAAAAGAAAACTGCCGAAGAAAAAAACCATTGAAAAGCAAAATTCACCTCAAATAAGATTGACAAATAAAGAAACAGATCAAACACATTTAGTTCTTGGTTTTCGTTCGGTGGATATGTTTGATTCTAGAAAATATGCCCTAAGTTTACTTTCGACAATTTTAGGAGGAGGGATGAGCTCTAGAATGTTTATAAACATTCGAGAACGAGAGGGGTTAACTTATTATATTAACACTTCCAGCGAATTAGGTTTAGATGCGGGAGTATTCGTTGTTCAAGCTGGCGTGGCTAAAGAAAATTTAGAAAAGGCGGTTAAATTAATTTTAAAAGAAATTAAAAAAATTACCAATAAAAAAGTTACTGCCAAAGAATTAAGAAAGGCAAAGGAAAGATTAAAAGGAAATGTTAAAATTGGTTTAGAAACTATTCAGGCTCAAGCAAGTTTCTTTGGCAATCAGGAATTATATTATGGAAATGTTGAAACGCCAGAAGAAATGTTAGCTAAATATGAAAAAATTACCGCTGAAGATATCCAAAAAGTTGCCAAATTTATTTTTAAGAATAATAGATTAAATTTAGCAGTTGTTGGTCCCCACAAAGATGAAAAAAAATTAAAAAAGATTTTGAAGGTGTGAAATAATCTATTGTACAATGAAAATACTTTTAATAGAAGATAATAAAATTTTAGCAAAGTCACTTCGGAAAGGCTTAAAAGGTGAGGGATTTGTGGTTGAGCATTTTTTACAAGGTGATAAAGGGTTGCGATTTTTACTTGTGCATCATAAGGCTATCGATGTGG
>CAZRER010000015.1:0-13934 GCA_964599525.1 uncultured Bdellovibrionales bacterium | reverse complement strand
TTTCTCTAGGTATGACATTTTAATTTGGTAATGAAACATTTTTATTTACAATTGACATTATTTATAATTGACATACAATCAAAAAGGTTTAATTTTTTAGAAAACTATAGTATAATGAAATTAAATGATTATAAGATAAAAATAATAAATTGAAAAGACAAAAAATAGACAAAAATATAAAACGTTACCGTCGGATAGTCACCAAGATAAATAAACTTGAACCGGCAATGCAAAAACTTACTGAAGAGGATTTTATTCAAAAAACTAATTCATTTAAAGAGTTATTAAAAAACGGAAAATCCCTCGATGATATTATGGTAGAAGCTTATGCCTTGGTGCGAGAAGTTGCTGTCAGGGCTACGGGAATGCGAGCTTACAATGTGCAATTACAGGGCGCCATTGCTGTGCATGAGCAAAAAATAATAGAAATGAAAACAGGGGAGGGCAAGACTCTAACGATTTTATTTCCAGCCTATTTAAATGCCTTGGAGGGCAAAGGAGTTCACGTTATTACAGCTAATGATTATTTAGCCGAAAGAGATGCTAAGGAGATGGCTAAGGTTTATGAATCTCTAGGTTTAAGTATCGGGTATATTACCAGCAAAACAAATCATTTCGATAGGCAGGTTGCTTATTCAGCAGATATTACTTATTTAACTAACAATGAAGTTGGTTTTGACTTTTTGAGGGATAATATGTTATACGAAGCAAAAAATAAACGACAACGAGAATTAAATTTCGCCATTATCGATGAAGCAGACAGTGTCTTAATTGACGAAGCACAAACACCTCTAGTTATATCAAACAATAAAGCGAGTGATCAAAGCGCTCAAAGTATTTATTTAAAAATAAATCCAACAATTGCTCAATTTCAAAAGGGAATTGATTTTAATATGGACGTGGAAAAACAAACAGCTTCGTTTACCCCGACCGGTTTAGCCAAGTTAGAAAAAACAATAGGAGTACATAATTTATATGAAAATAATGAAATTGATTATGTTTATTATGCTACCAGACTTTTAAAAGCCTATACTCTTTTTCAAAGAGATAGAGACTATATAGTGGATAATGGGGAGGTAGTTATTGTGGATGAATTTACTGGACGTTTGATGTATAATCATCGGTATTATCAAGGAATCCACCAAGCCATCGAGGCAAAAGAAGGGCTAACAATTAAGCCGGAAAATAAAACTTTATCTAATATAACTTTCCAGCATTTATTTAAAAGATATAAAAGTATGGCTGGGTTAACAGGAACAGCCATTTCAGCCAAAAAAGAATTTAGATTATTATTTGGAAAAGAAGTGGTGGCAATCCCAACAAATAAACCCATTAAAAGAATAGATAAAGAGGATAGATTTTTTGTAAATTGGGAAGATAAAATGAAATATTTAACCTGGGCAACTCAAGAATATTATTTTAAAAAAGGGGCAACCTTAGTAGGGACACGGTCAGTAAAAAAATCAGAAGATGTAACCAAGCATTTTTTAGAAGCAAATATGCCAGCGCAAGTGCTTAATGCCCAACATACCAGAAGAGAGGCGGAAATTATTGCTCAAGCAGGACAAGAACAGATGATTACCGTAGCCACCAACATGGCTGGAAGAGGGACGGATATTAAATTAGCCGAAAATGTTAAAAAACAATTAGGGCTGTCCATTTTTGGAACAGAAAGACACAACGCTCGAAGAATAGATAACCAATTGATTGGAAGAGGGGGACGACAGGGGGATCCAGGGAGGTCACAGTTTTTAATTTCGGCAGAAGATTCTCTTATTCAAACCTACTTTAAGGATGAATATTTAAAAACTATCAATAATTTAAAAACAGACCTATCAAAAGGTGTTGAAAATAAAAAATTAAAAAAAATTAGTGATCGGGCTCAAAAAAGAATGGAAGATGCCTTGTTTGATCAAAGAGTATTAGGTTATGAGTTTGATAAAGTTTTGGATAAACAACGACAATCTTTTTATAGGCAACGAGAAAGAGTGCTGATGGATAGAAATTTTAAATCAGAAACATTAGACTTAATACATAAAGAAATTTATCGATTGATGTTAGCGAAATACAAAGTTGGGAGCAAATCTTTTGCTGAAAGCCAGGCACGAAACATTGCTAAAGAAGTAGAAGTGTTGGTGTCTAACCAGAAATTTAATGAAATATTAGATTATAAAATAAATATATATTTTAGAGATAATAAAATGGTAGCTACCGGAATTAAGGATGTTATTTATGAAGCAATCAAAGAATATTACGAATATTTAGAAAAGCTTATTGGAGAAAAAAAGTTAAGAATGACTGAAAAAACAGTCACTCTAAAAGTATTGGATTTATTGTGGGTCCGTCATTTGGAGCAAGTTATTGAAATGCAAGAAGGTGCATTAGTTTTGTCTATTAGTCAAAGTGGTTTTTTTGAAGATTATAAAATAAGAATGGCCAAGTTATACCAACAAATGTTATTATCAACACCAAGAATTATTACCATGACATTTTTTAGAACAATTAATAAGATATTAACACAGAGTAATAATAAAGAAGCTCAAGATAGAAAAATGAACAATTGGTTTAACAACGAATCAGAAAAAAATAATTCTGGTCAAAAGGCAACAAATATTAATGAACAACAAGTAGTGAATAATCCTGAGCAAATAAGTAGCATAAACACAAGGCAATAAGTTTAATAAAAATATATGCAAGAAAAATCTAAAAAAATATTAAGGAGGATTGGCGCAGGTTTTTTGTTGGGACTTAGTTTTCTTAGTTTTGGTTCTAGCTGGGGGAGACAAAGAGCTAAGGGAACCCCACGGAGAGCACAAAACATCAGAAAGGAAACACAGGAAGAATTAGATTCTGAAGTCAAGGCAATTGCAGATATTGCTGAAAAGGAGGCACAGGATGCTATTAATCAACAGATGCAACAACAAACTCAGCAACAACAGATGCAACAGCAGACCCAAACACGAACCCAAGCAATCTTAAGATTTGCAACAATTGGTGGTTGGGGTGTAGCCATGGGTGTATTTTTCACCTCAATGATATTTAATCAACCCTTTGGACTAGGGAAAGCTGTTTTGTCACTTTTGCCAGGAGAGCCACACGTAGCAGTTTTAACTGCTAATACAAATAAAGACACTTATCAAGTAGATGAAGATATAAAAGTGGATATTAATTTGGCTACCAACCAAGAAAAAGTAAATTATTTTAAAATAGCCATTAATTACGAGCCGACAATTTTAGAATTAGAGAAAATTAATATAGACAAAAATAAATTTGACAGCCTAGAAAGTAGTAGCGTGGATAAGAAAAATGGCAACATTATTATTGTGGCTAAAAAAACTGGAAGAGCAGAAAACCTAAAAAAAGATGTAATTGCTAGTTTAACATTTAAAGCTCTACAAAAAACGGATAAAGCATATTTTAAAATTAGACAACAAGATTCTTTAGTCATTAAAAAGAAAAATAATGGCAGGGACTACAATATCCTGGGAAAAACAAAAAATGCTAAATTCAAAATAACGAAAAAAATAAATCAACTGATGAAATGTACCCAGGTTGATATTGTTAAGAGTAGAATGGATAGGGAACAGTGGGAATGGTTAATCAATAGTGCTCCAATTCCATTAAAAGAAGGAAACAATTGGGTATATATAAACAACGACATCTCTTTGTTGTGCGCATATTCAAATGATGGTGGGGTGTACATCTTAATTCACAGTGATAAAAACATAAAAGATGCTCAGTTGGTAAATACTATTACTGGTAAGGTCGCAGACATTGTAAAGAAAGATAAATGGACAGTTGGAGATAATAATTTTTATGAGCTTATTTTCAATAGTAATCAATTTACAAAAGAATTGTCAAATAAATTAAAGAATATAAAAATCATTCTTGATGTTGGGGGTAATCATTATCGATGGCCAGGAAGAGGGTCGGGAGAGGTTTTATTACAAAAAAGTCTAAACAGTAAGTAAATAGATAGTTATTAGCATGGCAACACAGTCATTACAATATAAAGATTTTTATCATGTTGAGGCAGAAGACTTTGATGTTTTTGTCAAAGAACCTTCACTAATTATTTCACTCTTAAAAGCTACAGGGATATTTTTTTTGATAACTTTTATTGTTTTTGGAATTACCAACTATCAATTTATACAGGCACAAATAGCTGATTGGAAAGGTGGAAATAGTAACAATACTTTTGTGGAAGATACAGATCAGGATGGGCTACCAGATTGGTGGGAAGTTCAGTATATGCTTGACATTAAAGATCCAAATGATGCCAATATTGACAGTGATAATGATGGTGCCAGTAACTTGGTTGAATTTCAGTTTAATACTGACCCATTTAATAAAGATAGTGATGGAGATGGTTATGATGATGGCGTGGAAATAAAAAATGGATATAATCCAAATGGCGAAGGACGATTAGATACGGACGGTGATGGAATATTTGATTGGTGGGAGATAAAAAATGGGCTTGATAAAAATGACGCTGAGGATGCTTTACAAGATAATGATAATGACGGCTTAACAGCTAAAGACGAATTTTTTTATAATACCAATCCAAACCAAGCAGATACAGATGGTGATGGGATAACTGATGGCGATGAGGTTAAACAAGGTAGCAATCCTACGGGAAAAGGACCACTACAAACTAATGAAACTACCCTAAATGACAGCGATGGCGACGGACTGGACAATAAACATGAAAAATTATTTGGAACAGACCCAAACAATGTTGACACAGACGGCGATGGGTTTAGTGATTATCGTGAAATATCTCGAGGATACGACCCAACTGGGAATGAAAAAGGTAATGAGCATTTAAATACTAAATTAATTATTCCAGCCATAGGTGTTAATGCTCCAATAATTTGGTCACATTCAGTAAATGAAAAAGAGGTTCTAAAGGAATTAGAGCAGGGAGTGGTACACGTTGCTGGAACACCTGTACCATCGATGAAAGGTAACGTTTATATGACTGGACATAGTAGTTATTATTCTTGGAGCAAAAGTTCTTTTAAAGACATCTTAAAAAATATAAATAAATTGAAGGTGGGGGATGAAATAATCTTTGATACGAAACTTGCCAACGGTCAAAATGCAAAAATTGTTTATGTAGTTACAAAAAAAGGAGAAGTTGTATTGCCAAATGATGAGAAGTTATTTAAAGAAAGTGAAGACTATGAACTTACGCTAGTCACCTGTTGGCCAATTGGAACCAATCTAAAGAGAATGATGGTCAAAGCAAAATTAAAAAGCCCAGTATTTAAATAGAAATTAATATTGGGAATTCAAAAATCTATAGTAATCACTCACGCCTTTAAATAATGGTAAATATCTTTGATAAATGTTAAATGATATTTGATAGCTCCCTTCCCTACAAATCTATCCTCCCAAGGCGGATCTGCCTAGGGCGGATAAACCAGCTACAAATCTACAAATACTATTTTACTTTTGTAAACTGATATCAATAGCATTATTGTTTATAGATACGATCTTGAATGTTTAGTTATTTAAAATTAAGTAATTTATTTAAAATTTCAAATCGAAAATAATTTATAAGTGTGAGGGGTTACATTTAAAAATCTATGAAGTTGATAAAAATATGGTATAATAAATATAAAAGAAATAACTAAAATAAAAAAATATGACAAAAGAAAAAATAATGTTTTCAGTGGTTATTCCAACTTATAATGAAGCGACAAAAGAAAAAGACATGAGAGACCATATGAAAAGTATAGAAGATTATTTTAATAAATTAGGACAATCTTATGAAATTATTGTTGTGCTGGATGGTCCAACAGATGGTAAGACTCCAGATTTAGTTAAATCAATCGCTAAAAAAATGCCGACAATGAAGATAATAGACAGAAAAGAAAATAGAGGAAAGGGATTTTCTATTCGAGAGGGGTTTATGAAGGCAGTGGGTGAAATTATTTTATTTACAGATATGGATGGGGCTACACCAATTAATATGCTAGACAGATTTATTCCAGAATTTCAAGATGGATATGATATTGTTATTGGAAATAGAGATCTGAGAGGATCTAATGTTGCTGTGCATCAACCAAAATGGAAAGAAGTTCTAGGAGACGGTGGAAATTTATTAATTCAATTTATCGGTGGACTTTGGGGAATTAAAGATACTCAGTGTGGTTTTAAAGCTTTTACCAAGGAATCTGTTCAAGATATTATCCCAAGAACCACTGTGGATCGTTGGGGGTTAGACTTTGAGCTTTTAATAATTGGAAAAAAGCTAGGATATAAAATCAAGGATGTCCCTGTGGAATGGTTCGACAGGGGGGATAGTTTAGTTGGGCTTAGTGGCTATTTATCAACATTTAAGGATTTATTCACAGTACGCTGGAATCTTATTAAAGGAGTATATAAACTCAAAGATAAAAATAAAAATTTGTAAAAATAAAATGAATAAAAAAATAAATCATCATAGTGAACTACGACAAGATTTAGTTACTGACGATTGGGTTGTTATTGCTTCCAAGAGAAAAGATCGTCCCAATAAAAAGAAACTTATGCCAGCCTGGGACAAAAAAGATATTCCTAAAGAAAAGGATTGCTTATTTTGTAATCCTGAAAAAACTGGACAGGAAAAAGATGTATTAATATACAGAGATGTTAATGAAGAATGGACCACTAGGGTTTTCCCAAATAAATTTCCGGCTTTTAAACCTCTGGGCAGAAGAGAAAAAATAAAGCACAAAGAAGAGGGGCCATATTTTTTTATGGATGGAGTTGGGTATCATGAATTAATTGTAACCAGAGACCATAATAAAAATATTGGTGATATGGAAACAATAGAAGTAGCCGAGATATTAGATGCTTATCAATCTAGATATTTAGAGCTGATGAATAGAAAATTTGTCAGATATATTGAAATTTTTCATAATTATGGCAGGGCAGCTGGAGGGTCAATTTATCATCCCCATTCACAGTTGATGGCTATACCAGTTATTTCTCCATACATTAATTCTGAGCTAAAAGGCGCCGAGAGGTATAAACACCAAACGGGAGAATGCGTTTATTGTAAAATGTTAGAGTATGAAAGAAAAGAGAAGAAGAGAATTATTTTTGAGAATGATGATTTTATTGCCTTTTGTCCTTTTGCTGCTAGAAAGGCTTATGAAGTTTGGGTAATGCCAAAAAAGCACTCTTCATATTTTGAAAGGATGACCGATGAAGATAAAATTTCTGCTGGAGAGGTACTGAGAGAGGCAATGAGAAAAATAGGGGTAGTTTTAAATAATACTGCTTATAATTTTTATTTGCACACCTCTCCTTGTGATGGAAAAGATTACCACGCTTTTCATTGGCACTTTGAAATTCTTCCAAAAACTTCTATTTGGGCTGGTTTTGAACTATCAACGGGGATTGAAATTAACGCTATCTCACCAGAAGAGTCGGCAAAAGAATTAAGAGACGCTTAAAATTTAATTTAAATAATTATTACAAAAAAAACAGCCCCAGAGCTGTTTTTTTGTAATAATTATTTAAATTAAATTTGACAATATATGATACTGCGTGGTATTGACAATTCTGTTAAGGTGTGGTATAATAATACGTCAACTAAGAAGAGTTGATTTTTGTTTAAATAGGTGAGTGCAAAGCATTTTGCATGTTAACACAAACCAGTTAAACAAATATACTCAGCAACCTTAATGTTGTCACATTAAGCATGTGAGTATTCTCGGAATACAATCTTATTAAATAGGTTTATTCACAACGAGATTAATAAATTAAAATAATTGATGATTAATATCATTAAAATAATTATTTTAGGAGGAATTATTTTAGTCGCCAGTACGGCCATGGCTAAAGAAATCACTCAACAGAGTAATAAAAATGTAAAAGTTATTTCTAGCGAACAAATAGAGTTTAAAAACGAAAGAGAAAAATTAGGAGTAGAAGTGATTGAATTTAAAACCAAGGCAGAGGAAAAAATTGAAAAGCATAATAAAAAAAGATTAGAACTTTATAAAAATAAATTAATACGAACAAGACTAAATGAAGGAGAAAAACAAATTTTAGTAACAGGTTATTCTTCAACGCCAGATCAATGCTGGGGAGACCCTTTCCAAACTGCTAGTGGTACACGTGTTCATCGAGGAACGATGGCTTGTCCACCACAATATCCTTTTGGGACTAAAATTAAGATTGAGAATATTGGTACATTTATTTGTGAAGATCGTGGGGGTGCGATCAAAGGACAGCATTTCGATATGTGGTTTATTTCCCGAGGTAAAGCTTTAGCTTGGGGTAAAAGACATTTAGTGGCTACGATTAGTAAGTAGTAAAGAGTAGCCACCTTAAACGGGTGATCAGCCTAGACGGCTGAAAAGTCAAAAGTCAAAAGACCGCGCTTCGCGCGGTCTTTTTGAATCAATGGACTTGTATATAATCCCCAATAAATTCAAATCAACTTATTATTTTAATACGATCGTATTAAAATAATATTTAATGGGGGGGGATTTTTCTTTACAAAACGATATTAAGCAAATAACCAATATAAATTATGTCCATAATAACGATAGTGAAAAAATGCTAACAGTTGCCAATGCATTACCTTTTTAAGAATAAATATACTTGAATTTTTATCTTGGTTATAATTATTTTATAAAATTGAAATGTCTTAATGCCGGTATAATGTTTGGGGCAAGATCTTCAGTTTCCAAGTCTTTTAATGGAATCCATTTCCAGTCTTTAACATTTTTGCCAGGAATAATTTCCCCTGTATAATTTGCTAAATAATGAGCCAAAATAATATCAACTTTTCCTAGATTAGTTTCTTTTGAAGTATATAAAAGAAACGGAATGGTGGTTGTAATATCTATTTTAATACCCAATTCCTCTTTAGCACGACGAATAGCAGTATCTTGTAAATTTTCGTTATCTTTTACTCTCCCACCACAAAATTTCCAAAAATCATCATCGCTGGAAATATCCACCAAAATTTTATCATCTTTTACAATAACCGGACCAGAAACCAGAATAATTTCTTGATTCATAACATTAAAATTAATTTTTAGACACCCTCATTATAAACAGAATCAAACCAAAAAGCAAAAAATTTTAATGTGATTATTCACCAAACCCATATATTAATATATGGGTTTAGAAATAGATAAGTATTTTCTATGATATTTTCTATGATATTTTCTGTGGCATTTTTATATATTTTCTGTGCGTTAGCTTGACTTCTACTCCTTCTTCTTGTACGCTTAAATTGTAGGAGGAGTTCATTTTATTATAAAAAAATAGGGGAAAATTCCCCAAGGAGGAAGAGATGGAAAAGAAAAAAGGAGAAAGCATGGTTGCGCATATAATTTTGTTTGTAATAACCGTGATCGTCGGAGTCGGTGTTGCGTTAAAATATGAAAACCCAACATACTTTTTGCTTATGGTTGGGGTCATATATTTTCTGGCGACAATAATTTTCTTAATTTTCGCCATCCCTCTTGAGAGAGGACGATTAAAACAGAAATCCATTTTATGGAGAATGTTAACATGGAATTTATATGATTCAGAGAGGGATAATTTGGCAAACAGCATGAGTGTATGCTTTTTGCCGGGACTAATTGCCCGCAGTTTCTTGTGGGCATTGGCATATGGGCTATATCTTCTAGCATGTGTTGTAGCTATTACATTTGGAAATATAATTGGGCCATTATTTATGGGTCGATTTTATATTCTTAAAAAAAGGAAGAAAGATATTCCTAAAATAAAAATTATAGATAAATTCCCAGATATTTATCTATTTGACTTTTTCCAATTTCGCCCCTGGATGCTTTGGCTTCTAGGAGCGGCAATATCCCTAGTTATTTGGGGTGGATATTGGCTTTTTTGTTGGGCAATTGAATTTGTCCACACAAAAAGTATGCCAGTATTTTTTGGTACATTTATTCTTGCAAGTTTACTCCTTGCTGGGATAAGATTTTGTATCAAAAAAGAAATTTTTATTTCAATTTGGAATTTACTGGTAGATTTTGAGAAAAAAATCTGCCGAATTAAAAAAATTCCAGAGGAGTAATTTTTTTATCTTTTTAACCTCAATCACTTCGCCGGCGTACACCAAAGTTGCACGCTGGCTTTTTTATAAAAATTTAGCTAACAGCACATCACAAAAAATAGCACTTCCTTATATGGTTATAAGGTAACAGAGCTAAATAGTAAAAAATAATATTATATTTCCTACCACTTCCTTATAACCATATAAGGAAGTGGTAGGAGGAATCTTTATTATTGGTTTTTTTGTACATTGATTATGCCATAGTCGTGTAAAGATGCTAAAGAGTTGTGATGGCGTATTGATTACTGTATAGTTCTATGTAATAATGTCAATAAGAAACTGGGCTCAAGAAAAAAAGACGACATTGGTCTAAACCCGCGTTTGAGAGAACTAGGCAAAAGGCAAAGAGGCGTTAGTTGGCCACTAACACCTAAATTTTCCAAGCTTTTAAAATTTCTCTTGGAATGAGAAAAGAGATTGCCTGTTTTATACTTGTTGTCATTTTACAGTGTACTCTCCCAGTTCTTCTTTTGTGCTTGCAGGGTAAATCTCTGTAGGCACATTTTTTATAATCCCTTCACCATATAAGTTCCTTGCAAACGGTAGTCATTTTTGCGGTAGTAGTCGCGGACACCGATGCCGGAGATGACGGTGATTTTTTGTTTTGACTTTGGAATACCTAGTTTGGTTAATCCTTTTCTGGCAATTTCTTCTGCTTCTTTTAAAAGTTGCTTTCCTAGTCCAGTATGTTGAGGGGAATTTTTATGTCCCATGGTATTTTCTCCAGCTTCGCCATTTACCTTGTCATTTTTACTAATGGGAACCAGCTTTCCATAAGTATGCACCTCACGAATAATAGCGGAGTTTTGTAGCTCGGGAATAAAATGATTTTTAGTCGTTTCTAAATTATTTATTCTAAGGCGTAAAAGGGCGTAGAGGCGGCTATTTTGATCAATAAATTGTAAAAAAATTTCTTGACCACCAGAGGCGGAATAGCTGATACGATTAAGAGTTGGTTCAGGATTTTCGACTTTCGACTTTATAAACTTTTGACTAGTTCCGTAGGCATCTTTAATTTCTCGGCAACGAATACATTGGCAGTGGGCTTTAGGAGCGATAATTTGTCGCAAGTTAGAAATTGTAGGCCCAGCTTCGATAGAAGGCAAAGGAACATCACGCACTAATCTTTGAATACGTACATAGGGAGGGATAGCTTCATTTTTTATTTTAATTACTAGCTCCTCGAACACCTTATTATCCAAAGGTTGGTATTTCCCTTCTTTCCACCAGCGGTAAAGAAGAGTCTCCTTAATGACTACCGTTGGATAAATTTTTAACATATCTGGTTGATAGTCGGAATTGGTGAAAAGAGTTTTGAACATTTGGAAATCGGAAAATTGAGAAAGTTTTTTATTGGGCCGCTCGCTAAAGGTCCGGCCTTTCGCTCCGCATTCGCGTCGCTCTCCATCTTCATTGCATTGCGAATTGATAAATGTCGGCCAGACCTTGCTCACTCCAGGGGTTGAACCATAAAGTCCCGGCATCATATGATAATTTATTTTAAAACTAGCTTCTTTTAAAAGTTTGGTGGCTTGAATAGTTGCATCAGTTAAATGTCCACGATTATTTTTCTTTAAGATTTCATCATAGATTGATTGAACGCCAAGTTCTACCCGAGTACAACCAAGCCGGCGGAAGTTTATAATTTCTTTTTGATTAATCCAATCGGGACGAGTCTCTAAAGTAAGTCCAACAATGCGAGTTTTAGCTTTTTCATTTTTACGTTGTTCCTCCAGTAAAGACTTTTGACTTTTGCCTTTCGACTTTCTACTTTGAGGGTATTCATTGCAGGCGCGAAAACACTCTTTGATAAACCAAGTTTGGTAACGCTTTGGAAAATATGAAAAAGTTCCACCCATAACAATAAGTTCTATTTTATCCGTAGAATGTCCATTAAGCATCAGAGCATGTAAACGGCTTTGGATTTGTTTGTAAGGATTAAATTTATTCATAATGGCCCGCATCACCGCCGGTTCATTAGATAAATAACTTTTAGGCATATTATCTTCGTTAGGACAAAAAGCACATTTTCCTGGGCAGTCATAGGGCTTAGTCAAAACAGCCACCACTGCTACGCCAGATTGAGTACGAACCACACGACTAAGCATAGATTTTTCGAAAGAGGGCTTTCTTTTTGTTTGCTTCTGTGCTATCATTTTTTCATACAGTTCTCGAATATCGGCATTAGTTGGTTGAGGTAGTTTATGTTCGGAATAAAACTGTTTTTTAAATTTCAAAAAACGTTCCCTGGAGGGGAAATCTTTTTTGATGGCAGTAATAATAAATTGGTGGTGAATGGAAGGCATAAAATTATTTTGAATGTTGTAATTGTCAATTTAAACCGCGAGTCTACAAATCAACTACAAATTTACGAATACTATATTTGTAAATTTGTCATCCTTGTGGGAGATAATATAGATTCATAGTATTAAGAATTTTGTAAATATGAAAAAGTCTATAATTGAAGAAAATTTAAAACAAACAGAAATTGGTTATAATCTAATAGCCAAAAAGTTTTCTGAGACCAGGAAGCATTTTTGGCGTAGCTTAGAGTTTATTAAAGAGTATGTTCAAGATAGAGATAACATTTTAGATTTTGGTTGTGGTAATGGTCGGTTGATAGAGTTGTTCAAAAATAAAAATATCAATTACACAGGGGTTGATCCTTCAGCTGAATTAATCCAACTTGCCCAAGAAAACCATAAGAACAATGCCAATAGTTTTATTAAGATTAACTCAACTAAAGTAAGCCTACCATTTAATGATAAAAATTTCAATAGTATTTATTCCATTGCCACTTTTCATCATTTACCAGGAAAAAGACACAGAGCAGATGTTGCCAAGGAATTATATCGAGTTGCCAAAGAGGATGCTTGGATTATTATCACGGTTTGGGATATTTGGAACAATAAAAAACAAAGAAAAAATATTTTTAAAAACTGGATAGCTAAAATAATTGGCCAAAGTAAATTAGACTGGAATGATTGTCAGATTACCTTCACTGATAACGAGGGGAAAATTTTTAATCGTTATCATCATGCCTTTACCCAGAAAGAGTTAGAGAAAGTATTTTATCAAGCAGGATTTAATATTATTAAAAATAAAAGAATAGGGGGAAACTTAGTATTAGTAGGGAGAAAGTAAACAATCTATAATTACACAAAAGACATAAAGTTCAAAATAGTTGACTGGAAGGTAATTTATTGGTAGTATAAATAAGTAGTTGGGGTTATAGATAGATTTGTATGCATTATACGTATTTTATTAAAAGCAAGAGAAGTAACTGGGTTTATGTTGTGGGTTGAGTTCTGATTTATTAGGGCGATTTAAACGGCACAAGGATGAATTGGTAAGATCTACTAAAAATTATAGGCCTTTTGAATTGGTATATTATGAAGCATACAGAACGTTAGGTAAAGCGAGAAAAAGGGAACTAGAGGTGAAGAAAACAGTCAGCAGAAAAGATTTGTATTGGAGAGGTTAGGATTAAAATAATCAATGGTCCGATGACCGAGTGGGAATAATTCGAGCGAGTAGTGAGGATTATTCGGGCGATAGCCCAGGAACCCGAGGTCAGATAATAGAATAGGTCCGATGACCGAGTGGTTAGGTAGGGGTCTGCAAAACCTCGTACAGCGGTTCAATTCCGCTTCGGACCTCAATAGGATAGATAAAGAAGGTCTGCCTCCCTTTGGGAGATCACCCACAGGGTGACAAAACCTCGTACAGCGGTTCAATTCCGCTTCGGACATCAAGGGGAACTTTACAAATAAAATATAAACATATATACGCTCGGGTGGTGGAATTGGTAGACACGAGGGACTTAAAATCCCTTGGACTTATAATC